>CALCPT010000079.1 GCA_937897265.1 uncultured Alcaligenaceae bacterium | reverse complement strand
CTTCAATGTCGAGGATGGGGCCTTGTTCAATGTGCAACTCAACAAACGCATGAGGTTTGCACAGAGGTAGGGCAGCCTCGCCAACGTAGCCAATTTTGGTGAGCTCGTCGATTAAAACCTTGCCATCCGCGCTGTGCGAGGCGTAGGCGTCGTCAAGCGACAGGCCGCCCACATATACAAGTGAGCCGAGCATATCTGGGTGAAAGCGTGCACCTTCTTCGTTAGTGAAGGCTGCCACCACAATTGGACGGCGCGTCACAATGCCTGCCTCATTCAGGGCGCGTACAACCTCAAGGCCACCGAGCACGCCTAAGGGGCCATCGTAACGCCCGCCAGTTCGAACTGTGTCGATGTGCGAGCCCGTCATAACAGGCGGCAGATCTTCAAGCCCGGCACGCCAGCCAAAAATATTGCCAATCGGATCGACGCTGACCTCAAGCTTAAGCGCTTTCATCCACGTGATTAGCAGATCTCGGCCTAAGCGATCTTCTTCAGAAAGTGCTAAGCGACAGCAGGCACCTTCAGGAGTCATGCCAATGGCGGCAAGAGCATTCAGTTGCTCGAGAAGCGGCTCGGGCTGGATTCGTAAGCCAAGTGCGCGTGGGTCAAGAGTGGTCATGCCAGCACCTCAGAAGCGGTTTTTCCAACAACTTGTCGGTAGATGACGGGATCGGTGTCGCCTTCGCTGCCCAGTAACAAGACCCGCGAGTGTGCGTCGAGTTTGAGATGTCGGCGGATGTCGGCGTGATCGCGTGCAGCTAAGAGGGCTGCCAGGCCAACCCCGCCGGTTTCGCCTGCGACGATGGCAGGGTCACTTGCATGTGGCTGCGCCAGTATCCGCATGGCTTCGAGGGCGTAGGAGTCGTCGACAGCCACGGCAACGTTGGTGCCTCCGTGCAGAATTTCCCAGGCGAGTTCAGAGACCTCGCCGCAGGCGAGCCCCGCCATGACGGTATCGAGCGAGCCTTCAACGACTGTACGTTCGCCCGCCTGTAAACTTTTATAGACACAATCTGCTTGTGTGGGTTCAGTCACGATAAATAAAGGCCGTTGCGAGCCCCATTGGAGCCAAAAATTTGCACAGACCGCTGACGCTAAAGCGCCGACACCCGCTTGAGCAAAGACGTGTGTGGGCGGTTGCCCTGAAGACATTTGCGCAACGATTTCTGAGGCCATGACGCCATAGCCGTGCATGACATCAAGCGGGATGTCGCGATAACCAGGGTATGAGGTGTCAGAGACGACAGTCCAGCCTTCTGCGGCCGCGGTGAGGGCGGCAAAGCGAACAGCATCGTCGTAATTACCTTTGACTTCGCGGACCTCGGCGCCGTACTGCGCGATGGCATCGCGTCGACCCTGGCTGACAGTTTCGTGAACATAGATTACGCACTTACAGCCAAAAAGACGAGCGCCCCAGGCGACTGAGCGGCCATGGTTGCCATCGGTGGCACAGGTGACGGTAGAGGCGCCGATTACGTCTTTGAAGGCGCCCGATAACAATTGCGTTGAGCTGATCTGAGTTAGGCCGTGCGTCTGTTGCACCTTGAGGCGTAAGACGTTGGCAACAGCATAGGCCCCGCCTAGCGCTTTGAAGCTGCCCAGACCGAACCGCCCACGTTCGTCTTTGTACAAAATTTCAGCAACGCCAAGTTGTTGTGCCAAGTTAGGCAAGGACACCAAGGGGGTGGGAGCGTAGCCCGGCCAGCTTGAGATTTCGGCGAAGGCAGCATCGAATCCTGCCTGGCTCATGACGCTCGCGCGTTGAGTGCCATAAGCTGATTGGCTTGGCTCAGCGTGTGGGTTGATAAAAGCTTCTGCGTGGGGAGTCATGCGTGTCTCGGGAAAAAAAACGGGTGGAAACAACTCGATTGACGTCGTGACCAGAACAAAATGGTAGCAGCTTTGCTAAATAAGAATAATTTTCGTTTAGGTTAGGGCAAACTCCATCTGGTTGGCGCAAAGCCAAAATTTCCGGTGTAGACTAATTTTGCGTTGCCTGTGAACACTTTGTTTCCGATTTTCCTCGTGAGTCCGAGCAGTGCGCGTGCGAACCTCCAATCTTTGCTTTTTTACTCAAGGCTGCTAGACATGTTGAATTGTGATCTGTTGTTGATAAATGGCGTAGTGATCGATGGTAGCGGTCAGGCGCGGCGCGAGGCCAGCGTTGCAGTCAAAGATGGTCGTATTGTCGGGGTTGGCGACGCGCTCAATTATGCAGCGGCTAAGACAATCGATTTGAAAGGTTTGGCGATCGCTCCTGGTTTTATCGATGTCCTTACTCATGATGATCGTCT
>CALCPT010000078.1 GCA_937897265.1 uncultured Alcaligenaceae bacterium | reverse complement strand
GGGAAATCGCCAAATGGGCGCCAGTCATCAAGGCCAGCAATATTCAGCGCGAATGATTGCGCTAGCGCGAGCACCGCTTCGAGGCTAGGCTGAACTCGAGGCTGTGCTTGGCACTGCGTTGCGCCACAAGAGCAGCGGGGGCAAGACCAATAACCAAGCAATACGGGCTTGGTAACGATGATGCGGCTTAGAAAGCGCCCCTGTCGCAAAGGCGTTAGATACAACGCCTAACCAAAGTATCAGAATAAAACTCACCACTAGTCGAGTGTGCTCGCGCCCTTGGGGTGAGTACGTTTGCTCACGCTGCGCACCGCGCTTGCGCCAAGCGACGAATAAAACATACATACCAAACGCTGACGCACAATAAAACACCACGACAGTCAGACGACTGAACCAGACAGCATCTGCCACCAGCGTTTGCTTCATTTGCCGTGAAGCGTACAAGCGCTCAAGCTCTTCAGCTGCAAAATACTGGCGCACACTTTTGGCAACCGTTACGTCGAGGTGATCAGAATGCAAGGTGTCGCCCAACTGAATCATCCACAACTGTTGGGCCATATTGCTCAAGCCAGATAACAAGACAGGCCAAGGCCTTGTGCGAATGACGTAGGACACAATCTCTGAAGCTTCTGGTGCCAAACCGATTGGTCCACCAGGGTGGCTCCAAACAGGCCCCTTGCCGTTCCATAAAAAATCATCGCTATCTGTAGGCAAACGATCGACCCACGCGCAGAGATACCAGTTTTTTTGCTCACAGTATTTTTCAAGGATCTCTTTGGTATTGCCGTCACCCGACAAACGGGCAAGCATAAAAACTGAGCCATGTGGTGAGATCGCTGCGTTTTGAAAAGCATAGAGATTGGTGCCAAGCAAAAGGGCAAGGGCACATACTAAGGGCAAAACAGCCAGCGCTAGACGACGCACACCTAAACAAAGTACGCCAAGCAAACACGCCGCTGCAATCACAAGATGCGACAGGTGAACCGCGATTGCCGCGGCGCCGAGCAGCACCAGCCACACAACCTCAACACGATTCAAGCGTGTCGAAAAACCTAACAAAAAAATACACAACACTGTGATGGCCGCAAAAATATCAGGCATCAGAAAACTCACGAACCATGGGGTTGTACTTGCTAACGCGAGCAGCCCACAAGCTAGCAGATGTCGCTTAGCGACAGACCAGGCAGAGGTTGAGATGCCTGAGTGCGTCACTGTCGCGCGGGCTTGCTGTGGCTTAGGCGTCAAAGTCACGATGACCAACCAGAGCAGATGCGACACCAGCAACGCCTGTGCAATCACGACCAGCCAAAGCGTTTGCCATGCATGAAATAAAAGAATCAGCGGCCCATAGATGTAAGGCTTATCCCAATTCATGAAGCCGGCCACCGGCTGCGAGATGAACACGTGCGAGTCGCTATATAGCAGTGGATAGCCATTGAAGATGGCAGGCCAGAGCAAAAACAAGCTACCAATCAAGATGCAGCCGAACTGGGAATATTTTGAATTCATCAATATTTTCAATGCTTTGAATGCAATCACTTGAACAGGATGTACTATAAAACGCAATAAAAATGTACTAATTTATTTTGCTAAGATATACTATGCCACCTTGAGGTGACTTATAGATGCCACTCCCGCGCTCTATCCCTGCAGGCCAGACGCAGTTCACTGCGCAGCGCTATCGAGCCTTGCTCGAGCAGCGCGGGCACCGCGTGCCCGCAAGTTTAAAAAAGCTCACAACCCAAAGCGATGCTCAGCCTGACTTGCTGTTAGCGCAAATTCAACAGTTTGAGCGCGAAAAACTTACCACTCAGGCCGATTACCTTACTATTCGCACTGCGGCACGCCTCAGAGTGTTGAGAGGCTCTGGACAACCCGAGACAAGAACCGCTTACGGTACGGTTGAAGCCGACCGACAACGCCTGAAACGCACACAAAAAAAGCTCGAACACGCGCAGGCGCAAGAACAGGCCATTCAAGCCTGGACAAACGGTGGTCGCTTTGCGGTGTATTCAGCTGTCATGAAAGAGTTACCGGCCGATCAAGTGATCTTGGCCGACAAGCTGTTAATGGATTTAATGAATAAGCAGCCCTACCTAGAGGCTGCACAATATCAGCTGATGCTCTCTCTAGCACTCAAATCAACCTGAGCTGCGGTCGGTTACGCAGCCCAAAGCGTTACACCAAACGCTGCATCCAGCCATGACGGTCTGGTAAGCGTCCCGACTGAATATCGGTCAGCTCTTGGCGTAAAGACATGGTGAGTTTGCCTGCCGGTGCGTTCTCATCACCTGCAATAAAGCCACGCCCTTTGAGTGCCGCGATCGGTGTCACCACCGCAGCTGTTCCACAGGCAAACGCTTCAGTGATGTCACCTGAAGCGATCCCCTCGCGCCACTCATCAATGGTAATTTTGCGTTCTTGAACCTTGTGACCGCGATCGCGAGCAAGTTGGATAATGCTCATGCGCGTGACACCCTCAAGAATACTGCCCGTCAACTCTGGCGTGACTAGCGTGCCGTCTTTTCGCACCAAAAATACGTTCATGCCGCCAAGCTCTTCGATGTACTTGCCTTCTTGCGAATCTAAAAACAACACTTGCGGGCAACCGTTTTCGTAGGCCTCTTGCTGAGGCAACAGAGAAGCCGCATAGTTACCACCGCACTTAGCAGCACCTGTGCCACCATAGGCCGCACGCGCATGATCTTCAGCCAACCAAATCATCACGGGTGCCACACCCTTGGCAAAGTAAGGGCCAGCGGGGCTTGCGATCACATAATAGGCCGCACGGTGCGCCGAGCGCACACCCAAAAAGCTTTCATTGGCGATCATGAAAGGCCGAAGATACAAACTCATTTCGCCCGAACCTGGCACCCAGGCCGCATCGGCCGCAACGAGTTGCTTAATCGACTCAAGAAACAAATCTGTTGGCAGCGGTGGCAAGGCTAAGCGCGTTGCCGAACGCTGCATCCGCGCAGCATTTTGTTCAGGGCGAAAAGTCCAGATTGAACCGTCGGGATGACGGTAGGCTTTCAAACCTTCAAAAATCTCTTGGGCATAGTGCAATACCGAGGAAGCCGGATCAAGCATCAAAGGGCCGTAAGGCTTAAGCGCGGCATCGTGCCAACCTTGCTCTAAGGTCCAGTCAATCGACACCATATGATCAGTAAAGTACTTACCAAAACCAGGGTTCGCGACGATTGCTTCGCGTTCGGCCTGAGGCGTGGGGTGGGTAGACTTGGTCGACCGAAAGGCAAGAGAAGATTGTGCAGTCATGGCAGGGTTCAAGTAATTGGATATATGTTCACTTGATTATAGCCATGTGATTGACGATTAACTTAATCGCGCTCTTGCAACCGCAGCCTACGCTCTTGCTCTTCGCGGCGGGTATCCTCGATTTCTTGCAGCAAGCCAGCCATGTCCACCGGAGTCGTATCGGCTGCCACAAAGCCGGTTAAGGGGGTTTCAGGCGTTAAGGTGCCTGCAACATAGTGTTGCCAAATTTCTTTAGCATAGGCCGTTGTGAGCAATTGCGGGGCAAACTGCCCGAAATAAACGGCCAGATTTTGTACGTCACGTGCCAGCATCGCCGCCGCTTCATTGTTGCCTGCCGCATCGACCGCCTGCGGCAAATCAATAATAACGGGCCCGCTCGCCGCCATCAAAATATTGTATTCAGACAGATCGCCATGAATCACCCCAGCACACAGCATCAGGACCACCTGATGAATCAAATACGCGTGATGCTCAAGCGCCAACTCCGCGGTGAGTTCAACATCATTGAGGCGGGGAGCCACCTGACCGTCCGCATCTGTGACGAGCTCCATCAGCAAGACACCATCCGTGCAAATGTAGGGCTTGGGCACCCGCACACCCGCGTTTGCTAGGCGAAATAACGCATCGACCTCGGCGTTCTGCCAAGCCTCTTCTTGCATTTGTCTGCCATAGCGCGTGCCTTTTTCCATGGCGCGCGCCTGACGGCTATTTTTAACTTTGCGCCCTTCGGTATAGGACACCGCATTTTTGAAGCTGCGTTGTTTGGCGTCTTTGTAGACCTTTGCACAACGCACAGAGTCGCCACAACGCACGACGTAGACCGTGGCCTCTTTTCCGCTCATGAGCTGACTCAGAACTTCGTCGACTAAACCCTCTTCGAGCAGCGGCGCGAGACGTTGCGGGACTTTCAATGGCAGCTCCGTTTAAGCTTGTCGGTCAGGAAAAAGAGTCTCTTAAATGGGCTCTAAACTCGGCAAGTGCTGACACTTTACAGGTTTGTACGCCAAAGCGTGCGCATTTTTCAGTTGTAGTTCTTACCCACGCCAACGGCGATGCCAGCCGGGCCTGTATTGCGGATACCGCGCAATTGGGACCACCACTGTGGGTACAGGCGCCACATAGACTGGCGAGTACGAATAGTTTGGACCGTAGCCATAACCGTACGCCGCAGGTTGAGGGCCATAGGCCACACAGCCCGTTAGCAAAAAAAACACCCCAACCACCATACCGCGCAAGGCTCTCATTTCGATACTCCTCTGTTGAGTGAAACTGAGAAGTAGCTTAGAGCCATTCACTACCGACCGTAAGGGGCACAGGCAAGGCCACTTGTTTCGATCAATTTCAAATGCTTTCAAAGCGTTCTTTACGCCTTGATGCACCTGCAAACCAGTCTTCGACCTCTTGTTTGAACCCCATTAATCATTAGCGTTACCCTGCACGATTCAGAGGCAGAGCTAACGTTCAGAGGCAGAGTTAGCGACTAGCCAGTGCTGCCTCGACCGCCAGCGCAACCGCCGCCAGCGCCGCATCATCACCTTTCACCGACGACAGCATCAACCCGACCGCCTGCTCTCCCGCGATATGACAGGGCAAACTAAACGAGCAGCCATCTAAAAAATTAAAGGCAAACGTGTTGCGCAACATCTGGCCATTCGCTTTAAAGAACGCCTCATCAGAGGCCTCAAGCGCAGCGATCTCGGGCGCGATAATTGGCGTGGTCGGACAGAGCACCGCGTCAAAGCCCTCAAGGGCGCGTTCAACCCTTGCAATCCAATCCAGCCGGTTGTCGAGTAGCGCAAGGTACTGCTGAGCGGTAACGGGTGCCCCGAGCGCGACACGGGCAGCGACGCGGCGATCAAAACCCTCTTTAGACTTCGCCAGACGCGCATGGTGTACGGCATAAGCCTCGATCGGCGACAGCCCACCTGGTGCATTGAGCTTAGGTATCTCGGCCAGCTCTGACAACGGGATCTCAACGATCTGGGCACCCGCAGCCGCCAACATCGACACACTACGCGCAAAGGCCTTAGACACCGTCGCGTCTAAGCCCTCTAAAAGAGTCGTTTGGGGCAAGGCAAAGCGCATGCCAGACAAAGGACGGCGCTTGACGTTCAGCATTGCGCCAGACAACACACCGTCAACGGTCAAACAATCTTGGACGCTGCGCGTCATCGCACAGACAGTGTCCAACGAACGCGCAAGCTCCATTGCCCCTGTGAGTGGCACACGAAACTGCGAACTTTTAAAACCTACGATTCCGCACAGAGCAGCTGGCACGCGGATTGAGCCGCCGGTGTCTGAACCCAAACCTGCCACAGCCAACCCTAATGCCACCGACACAGCCGCACCAGAGGACGAACCACCAGGCACGCGCGCGACGTTGGTGTCTGTAGGATTGACGGGGGTACCGTAGTGCGGGTTGATGCCGATTCCTGAAAAGGCGAATTCAGTCATATTGGTTTTGCCAATAATGGCCGAGCCGGCAGCGCGCAGTCGCGCAATCACGGGGGCATCATGCGTTTGCACCGGTTCACCCTTGCAGACGACCGAACCTGACATCGTGGTTTCGCCAGCCACACCATAGAGATCTTTGATCGATACGGGCAAGCCGGCCAAGGCAGGCTGCTCAAGCCCTGCAGCTTGTAGCGCATCGGCCCGACGTGCCACCGCCAGAGCCGCCTCTGGATACAGCACGGTGAAAACACTTTTAGCCGTTTCCT
>CALCPT010000077.1 GCA_937897265.1 uncultured Alcaligenaceae bacterium | reverse complement strand
GCCGATAAAGTTCTTCCAGGCTAACCAAAGCTTGCGCACGGGAGTGAGCGATATCCGCTGATGCAAGACCTGCCATTGCTCATGTTCGATTTCTGTGAGTAGCGCGTAATAAATCGCTGCCATCATCAAGCCTGGTCGTTGGGCGCGTTGATCCTGTCTGGGTAAGGCTTCGATCGCCTCGGCATACAGCGCACGGGCACGTGCGGCTTCAAAGGCCATCAGCGCCGAAAAGTTTTCAGAATAATTGCCGTTCAAAATATCTGAGGCACGCACGCCAAATTGTTGTAAATCGCTGATGGGTAAGTAGATGCGACCCCGACGTGCATCATCGCCCACGTCCCGAATAATATTGGTGAGCTGAAACGCCAGGCCTAACTTGGTGGCGTATTGCAGGGTTGACGCATCGGTATAGCCGAAGATGCTTGCCGACAACTCGCCGACGACACCGGCCGCGTGCCAACAATAGGTTTGCAGGGCGGGCCAGTCTAGGTAACGGGTCTGGTCTAAGTCCATCTCCATGCCATCGATCACCGCTAACAGACGCTCGCGTGTGATACCAAACGGCTGGAGGCAGGGCAGCAGTGCCTTCATGACCAAGTGCTCGGCTTTGCCCTCAAATAACACATCAACTTGAGTGCGCCACCAGGCGAGCTTAATACGCGCGAGTGAAGTGTCGGTGCACTCGTCTACGACATCATCAACTTCGCGACAAAAGGCATAGAGTGCCGTAATCGCCTGACGACGCGCCGGAGGTAAAAACAGAAAGGCGTAATAAAAGCTTGATCCGCTCTTGGCTGCTTTATCCTGACAATATTCTTGTGGCGTCATGCGTTCAGGTTCGAAGAGCGCGTGTGAGCATGAGTACCCAGTCATACGCGCCAAGGGTTGGTCGATGGCGAAACACATCAAATTCAACGTGTTCGAGTTTTTCTAAAATTCGCAGGCCACCTTGCACAATGAGTCTGAGTTCAAGCCCGATCCGCCCGGGTAGCCGCCGGCCTAATGGCTGCCCGAAGTGTAACAAGGCTCTGCAGGCCGTGACTTGTTCTTGCATCAGGGCTTTCCAGGCTGAGCTAGTTTGCCCATGTGCAATCGTTTCTTCGCTCACACCAAATTGTTTGAGCGCCTGCTGAGGCAGATAAATTCGCCTCTTTTGCCAGTCGATCGCAACATCTTGTAAGAAGTTTAGGCGTTGCAAGGCGGTACAGATAGCGTCGGACTGGGCTAGTGTGTCTTGCGCGACTGCACCATAAAGGTGCAGCATTAGGCGACCAACGGGGTTGGCTGAACGTTCGCAATAGTGATCGAGCGCGGCTTGATCCGCGTAACGTTTTTGCACGATATCTTGTTCAAACGCCGAGAGCAGATCTTCAAAAGGTTGAAGGGGCAACCGGTGGTCAACAATCGTTTCGCCTAGCGGCGTGAAGATCGCGTCAAGCGATGGGGTTAACGCCGCACCACGCTCAGTGGGCGGTATCGCGCACACGTTAAGGGCGCCTCGATAGGCTTGTAAGGCTTGCAGGCGCTCGGCGTCGCTGGCGTCGCCTTCATCGGCGATATCGTCGGCGCTACGCGCAAACCGATAGATATTCAGTACTGCCCGGCGCAGATGCCGAGGCAATAGGAACGAAGCAACCGGAAAATTTTCGTAGTGATTGGCTGACATAAGTGTTGGCTTGACCTGATCTTCGTCCCGAAGTGCAAAGATTCACGTTTAGATTGTTAAACGCTGAGTCATAATGACATCTTTTATCAAGACATACTTGATTTTTTTAATGATGCCCCCACTATAGTAAAGCAAGCTCAAGTTAGGCTGAGGTAGACTAACGTTCATCAGCGCCCGTTTGTGCGTGCTTGGAGATCAGGTTGAAAGACAGTTGCGTATTAATTACTGGCGCCACCAAAGGCATCGGTTGGGCGCTCACTCAGCGTTTAGCGGATATGGGTTGCCATGTGGTTGGCATTGCGCGCAATACTGCTGAAATCGATTTTCCTGGCTATTTGTATGAATGCGATTTGTCGGACGCCGGCCAGACACAAGATGTGCTGCAAGTCATCCGAGATAAGTTTCCAGTTGACGCAGTGGTCAATAATGTGGGTTCGGCGATTTCGCAGCCGCTTGGTGCGGTAGAACTCTCAGCGCTTTACGAAACCTTTGACATGAATGTACGTACTGCGGTGCAGGTCACGCAGGCGTTTGTTGAATCGATGAAAGTGCGTCGCAGCGGTCGCATCATTAATTTGTGCAGTTTGGCAGTGCGTGGCGCGCGCGAGGCCACAAGCTACGCTGCCGCTAAAAGCGCCATCATTGGTTGCACGCGTACTTGGGCCTTAGATTTAGCCGAGTACGGCATCACAGTCAACGCTGTCGCGCCTGGCGCGATTGATACCGAACTCTTCATGAATGCAATGCCTGCCGCAGAGGTCGCCAGCGCTGCCGCTTCAACGGTGCCCATGGGGCGCTTGGGGACGGCTAACGAGGTGGCGGCGTTGATCGGGTTTTTATTGTCGGCCGAGGCTGGCTTTATCACGGGTCAGATCATCGGGATTGATGGCGGCGGCAGCTTAGGCAGTACCGCCTCTTAGGGCCCAGCCAAGCTGTTTGAGTGGTTCGGCTTAAGGGACTTGCCCTATGGTGCCCCCTAGGCTTGTTAAACTAGCACATGGCAAAAATTAAAACGATTTTCACTTGCACAGAGTGTGGTGGCGTCAGTCCAAAATGGCTGGGCCAGTGCCCGCATTGCAACGCCTGGAACACCCTCGAAGAATCGCGCGACGCTGGGCCTGCCGCCCAGGCCGAGCATCGTTACGCGCCACTCACCGCTTCAGCGCCGCTGCGCAGCCTCTCAGATGTCGAGGCGCTCGAACTGCCGCGCATCTCCACGGGTATCCCCGAATTTGATCGGGTCCTTGGCGGAGGCCTTGTGGCGGGCGCAGTCGTCCTAATTGGCGGCGATCCCGGCATCGGAAAATCAACTTTGTTATTGCAGGCACTAGTGGCCATGTCAGGACAAGCGCGTGTGTTGTACGTCACGGGCGAAGAGTCGGCCGAGCAAGTCGCGTTGCGTGCGCGCCGCTTAGGCTTGATAGGAGGGTCAGTTGATCTCTTTGCCGAAATCCGTCTCGAAGCGATTCAACACGCCTTGCTTGAACAAAAGCCAGCGGTTGCGGTCATTGATTCGATCCAAACGATTTATTCGAGCGAACTAAGTGCAGCACCCGGCTCGGTCTCGCAGGTCAAAGAGTGTGCGGCTCAACTGACGCGGTTGGCTAAGCAGGCGGGAATCCCGATTGTGATGATTGGTCATGTCACCAAAGACGGTACGTTAGCCGGCCCCCGAGTGCTTGAGCACATCGTTGATACCGTGTTGTATTTTGAGGGTGACACGCACTCGTCGTTTCGGTTGGTACGTGCCTTTAAAAATCGCTTCGGCGCAGTCAATGAGTTGGGCGTCTTCGCCATGACGGATCGCGGCTTGCGTGGGGTGTCTAATCCGTCTGCCTTGTTTTTATCGCAGCACACCAACGATGTGTCGGGCTCTTGCGTGATGGCCACCCAAGAAGGCACGCGTCCGCTCTTAGTCGAGATTCAAGCGTTAGTGGATACGGCCCACGTGCCAAATCCGCGTCGTTTGTCGGTAGGGCTTGAGGGCAATCGCCTGGCCATGTTGTTGGCGGTACTGCATCGACATGCGGGTGTCTCGACCTTTGATCAGGATGTCTTTGTCAACGCAGTTGGCGGGGTTCGCATTACTGAGCCGGCAGCTGACCTCGCTGTCTTGTTGGCGATTATTTCGTCGCTGCGCGATCGGCCTTTGCCGAAGGGCCTGATCGCGTTTGGTGAAGTTGGCTTGGCAGGTGAGGTTCGGCCGGCGCCGCGCGGCCAAGAGCGCTTGCGCGAAGCCGCAAAACTGGGCTTTTCGGTGGCGATTATCCCCAAGGCCAACGCGCCGCGTCAGCCGATTGAAGGCTTAGACGTCTGGGCGGTTGATCGCTTACAAGATGCGCTTGACCGCTTACGCTGAGTCTATTGGCCCTCATGACATACCTTAAACTTGCCCTTAAACAAGCCTGGCGTGATGCGCGCGCCGGTGACCTGCGTTTGCTGTTGCTTGCGGTGGTCGTGGCGGTTGCCGCCATCACTAGCGTGGGTTTTTTGGCTGATCGCGTCAGCCGAGCGCTCGAGCGTGACGCTGCGCAAATGCTAGGCGCAGATTTGGTCTTTGAAGCCGATACGCCTGTTCCAGACGAGTTTTTGCAACAGGCACGGCAGCGCGGGCTGACAACCGCGCTGACTTGGCAGTTTCCGTCGATGGTGGGTTCGAGTACGAACCTCGTGCTGTCTTCGTTAAAAGCGGTTCAAGGCAGCTATCCGTTGCGTGGCAGCCTGCGCACCAGCACCAGTATTGCGGGCTCGGATCAGGCCACAAAAACTGCGCCTGCGCTGGGCGAGGTGTGGGTGGATGCGCAAATTTTAGGCCAGACTAGTCAGCAAATCGGACAGCAGTTGAACGTTGGTGATATCAGCCTGACGATTGCGCGAGTCATTACCTATGAACCCGATCGCGGTCCGCAGTTCGTTAATTTAGCGCCACGTGTCATGTTTCGTGCTGAAGATTTGCCGCGCACTGGGTTGATCGCGCCCGGCAGCCGCGTGCGTCATGCTTTGCTCGTCGCCGGCGAGGGCGCTCAGTTAGAGGCCTATCGAAGCTGGCTTGAAAGTCAACTTAAGCCCGGCCAAAAAATTCTGACTGTCGAGGCGGGGCGGCCTGAAATCCGTCGTTCGCTTGATCGGGCGCAGCAGTTCTTGGCGCTGGTGGCAATGCTAGCCGTGTTAATTGCCGCGGTCGCTGTGGCACTTGCCGCCAGACGGTTTGGCCAGCGCCACCGCTCAAGCATCGCGTTGATGCGTTGCCTGGGGGCAACACAGTCAGCGGTGTCTCAGATTGTGGTGGGTGAGTTCGTCTTGGTCGGCGTGCTGGGTTCGTTTGCAGGTGCGCTGCTGGGTTGGTGTGCGCAGTTTTTGATGATCATCGCGCTCGGTGAGTTGATCGGAACAGACCTGCCCTCGGCTTCGTGGTTGCCGGCACTACAGGGGCTGTTCGCGGGGCTTTGGTTATTGCTTGCCTTTGCCTGGCCACCGATACAGGCCTTGCGCAACGTCGCACCGTCGCAAATCTTTCGCGCAGCCCATCCTCGCATGCCAAAGGCAAGCCTGTTGGGCTATGTGCTGGGTTTATCAGGGTTCACTGCTTTGATGTGGTGGGTTGCCAAGGATCTCAAGTTAGGTGCCGGCGTGGCACTGGGTTTTCTCGGTGCAGCACTTTTGTTTGGCGGGGTCAGCGCCTTAGGCTTAGGATTACTGGCTCTGTTGCGCGGGCGCCTCGAGGCGTTTCCCATGTTGCGCTTTGCAATAAGTGGTGTGGTGCGCAGACGTGCAGCGACCATTGCGCAAGTGAGCGCCTTGGCAATTGGGATGATGGCACTGTTGCTATTGACGATTGTGCGTACGGATTTACTGGCGGGCTGGCAACGTACCTTGCCTCCCGATGCCCCGAACCGGTTTTTGATCAATGTGCAGCCTGATCAAGTGTCAGGTGTTCGGCAGGCCTTGCAGCAAGCCGGAATCCCTCAGGCTGTCATGTCGCCGATGGTGAGAGGTCGGCTGCTCTCTCGTAACGGTCAGCCGTTAAGTGCGAACGATTACTCTCAAGAGCGTGCCCAACGTTTAATTGAACGCGAATTCAATCTGTCTTATGCTCCACAGCTACCCGAGCCAGGACAAATCGTTGCAGGGCGCGATCTTGCGAGCGGAGCCTTTGAGGTGTCGCTTGAAACCGGCCTGGCTAAAACGCTGTCTCTTGCGCTTGGCGACGTTTTAGAGTTTGATGTCGCGGGGCAAATGATCAACGTGACGGTCACGAGTCTGCGTCGCGTTGACTGGGATTCGATGCGGGCGAACTTTTTTGCCATCCTGACGCCAGCTGCGTTGAACAATGCGCCGCAAACATATATGACAGCCTTTCATTTACGACCTGATCAAGCGGGGCAGTTGCAAAAGCTTGTGCAAGAGTTTCCCAATCTCACTGTGTTTGATGTGGGTGCGATTTTGGGCCAGTTGCAAAGTATTTTGGATAAAGTCTCGGTGGCTGTGCAAGGTCTCTTTGTCTTCTCACTGTTAGCCGGTGCACTGGTGTTGGCTGCAGCGCTGTCAGCCACGCGCGACGAACGTGTGCGTGAGGCCGCCTTGATGCGTGCGCTTGGGGCCTCAAGACGACAGTTGGCCACAGCCCAGCGTATTGAGTTGTTGGCGGTCGGTGCGTTAGCTGGCCTGTTAGCTGCAGGTGGTGCGACTCTGGCAGCTTGGGCGTTATCGACGTGGGTCTTTGAGTTCAATATGCGTTTTACCCTGTTGCCTTGGGTCTTGGGGGTAACGCTTTGTATGTTTGGGGCCTGGCTTGCCGGTGCGCTGGCCTTGCGCGGTGTTCTGCAGACCCCACCGCTCAACATTTTGCGGCAGACCTGAGCATGACGCTAAGTCACACAAACCCGTCTGCCGTCCAAGCCCAACGCCTGACAGACGACATTGCGTCTGTCGTGCTTGAACATAACGGGCAAACAATTCACTTGCGGCTTGATCCGTTGGTGCCCGAACCCGCCTTAGCGCGCTTTGATCCGGCGTATTTACCTTCGCAGGCGCAAGTCGTCGCCTCAGGGGGGCGCGCGGCGGCGTGGTTTGTGCAACTGCCATCCCTTGACGCAGTGCTTAGGCACTTTAAACGGGGTGGTTTGATGGCACGCTTGGTGCGCGAGCGTTATCTGTGGCTGGGTCTAGAGCGAACGCGCTCTTTTGCCGAGTTCGACTTGTTACGAGTGATGTGGCAAGCCGGGTTGCCGGTACCTCGTCCTCTGGGGGCTGCCGTATGGCGAGGGCGCTTGACCTATCGTGCGGCCTTACTGACTCAGCGGATCCCACTGGCTCGGCCCTTGGGGCAGTGCTCCGAGCCCAAGGTATGGCTTGAGGCAGGTCGGGTGATCGCGCAGATGCATCAATTTGACGTGTGGCACGCTGACTTGAATGTCTTTAACCTTTTGGTGGATGCGCAACATAAAGTGTGGATCATTGATTTGGATCGTGGTTGCCGCAAAGAACTGACGGCGACGCAGCGGGCCGAAAATCTGTCTCGGTTGTTGCGTTCGCTCAGAAAGGTTGCGCCTGAGCTCGAGGCAACGTGCTGGCATGTTTTTAAGCAAGGCTACCAAGAGGTCTACAACGATGTGTAATATATTTTGGAAAAAACTGTGATGGCTTTAACCTTATACGGGCTGACCCAATGCAGTACCTGCGCCAAGGCTCGGGCTTGGCTTGATCAGCATGCTATTGCTCATCAGTTCATTGATTACCGCGCTCATCCTATCGGCCCGGCTGAGTTAAAAACATGGGCGAAGGCGCTTGGTGGTTTTGAAAAACTTGTCAACCGCGCCTCAATGACCTGGCGACAACTCGCTGAAGCTTTAAAAGACCCGCAAAGCGATGCGCAATGGCTTGAGTTGATTGCCCAGTACCCGGCACTGATTCGTCGACCATTGGCGCTGTATCCCGATGGTTCAGTGACAGTTGGTTTCAACGAAAAGCGTTACACAGAGAAATTGAAGATCGCATGACAGACACGACTGTCCCGCTGATTGTCGCGGCGCTAGGCGCAACAATTGCCGCTGTGTTTGCAGTGCTGGCGTGGTTAAAAGTGCGCGCCACTAGCGGGCAGCAGTCTGAGCCTCTGCTTGAACAAATTATTGCCACACTCGAGCGCGTCGAGCGTACCCAACGTGCCGAGCAACTTGAAAGTCAGCGCCAATTGCGCACTGAGATGTCTGACGCATCGCGCGCCTTGCGACTCGAGTTGGCGCAGGCTGACGCTGAATTCAGAGCCGCAGTCGCACGCGATGCCGCCGCCGGGCGTAGCGAGGGGGCAGAATCCTTAGCGCGTTTTGCAACTGGGTTTACAGCGCAATGGCAAAGTTTGATTCAAACCAACGATCAACGAATGGCCGAGTTGCGGGCTGCAGTCGAACAACGCTTACTGGCTTTGCAAACCGACAATGCCAACAAGCTTGACGAAATGCGCCGCACCGTCGATGAGAAACTGCACGCCACGCTCGAGTTGCGCTTAGGCGAATCGTTCAAACAGGTCTCTGAGCGTCTCGAGGCTGTGCAGCGAGGCTTGGGCGAAATGCAGGCGCTGGCAACTGGCGTGGGCGATCCAAAGCGCGTGCTGACTAATGTCAAAACCCGTGGCACCTGGGGCGAGGTGCAATTAGCCCGCTTGATCGAAGACGGCATGACCCCTGAGCAATACGCCCGTAACGTAAAAACTGTACCAGGTAGCGATGCTCAGGTTGAGTTTGCGATTCGCTTGCCAGGCGCGACAGAGCACGAGCAAGAGGTGTGGTTGCCGATTGACGCTAAGTTTCCGAAAGAAGAGCACGAGCGCTTGATGGATGCCCACGAGCATGCCGACCGCGAGGGGATTAAGGCGGCGGGATTGGCGTTGGGTAAAGCGGTTGAGACACAAGCGAAGCTGATCGTCTCAAAATACGTATCACCGCCTCACACCACCGACTTTGCCATTATGTTTTTGCCTAGCGAAAGCCTCTACGCAGAGGTCTTGCGACAGCCTGGGTTACTTGATAAGTTGCATGACCTGCGCGTCAACGTGGCCGGCCCCGCCAACCTAGCGGCTTTGCTCAATAGTTTGCAAATGGGGTTTCGTACTCTGGCGATTCAGCAGCGCTCGTCCGAGGTTTGGCAGGTGTTGCGCGCGGTCAAAACCGAGTTCAATAAATTTGGCGACACACTGACAGCGGTTAAAAAATCGCTCGACTCAGCCAGCAACAAAATCGGTCTAACTGAGACTCGCACCCGTGCGATGCTGCGAAGTTTAAAAAATGTAGAAGTGCTGCCCGATGAACAGGCGCGCGCTTTGCTGCGCGAGGGCCTAAACGAACAAGAGTCTCTGGCACTCGATAGTGCCACCTCAGAGACAGAAGACCTACCTCTAAAGGATGATGATGCTTTCACAACAAGACCTTAAACAACAGGCCGCAGAGGCCGCGTTGACATACATCGAGCCGCTGCTCTCGCCCGAGGCGGTGATTGGTGTGGGTACTGGCTCGACTGCCGATTTATTCATTGATGGCTTGGCGCGCTACAAGTCGCAATTTCGTGCAGCGGTTGCAAGCTCTGAGCGAAGTGCGCAACGGTTGTCTGCCTTGGGTATTTTGGTACTCGACCTCAACGAGGTGCAGACCATGCCGGTCTATGTAGACGGTGCGGATGAGATTAATGAATGCCTACACATGCTCAAAGGCGGTGGCGGGGCGCTTACGCGCGAAAAAATTGTAGCCTCGGTTGCGAAAAAATTTGTGTGTATCGCTGACGAATCCAAACTCGTTCAAGTGTTGGGGCGCTTTCCGTTACCGATTGAAGTGTTGCCGTTAGCGCGCGAAGCGGTCGCTCGTGTGGCGCGAGAACTTGGTGGTGAGCCGGTCTTGCGAGCGGGTTTTACGACCGACAACGGCAACCAGATCTTAGACGTGCACGGGTTAACGATTCTTGATGCGGTTGCGCTTGAAGCGCGGCTGAACCAAGTGCCAGGTGTGGTCACCAACGGCCTGTTTGCGGCGCGTCCCGCTGATGTGGCGTTATTGGCCACTCAACAAGGTATTCGCCGACTGTAGCTGTGCCACAGCTCGCGCTCAGGCAGGCTATCGCTTATGGCGAGGTACAAGGGTTTCGTGGCGCGCCACGTCAAGGCGTTACGTTCACAAAACTGTCATAGTTTAGTCTTACACTACGAACTTCTATCTGATTGGATTTGCCATGACCGAGCACACCAACAAGCAATTTGACGCAGACTTGCAGCGGATTCGTACCGAGTTACTGCAAATGGGTGGTCTTGTCGAGGCCATGGTTCAAGACGGCATTCAGGCGCTTACCGAGGGTGACGTCAACCTTGTTGATCGGGTGCGTGAGCACGAAAAAGAAGTCAATCGACTTGAAGTTGAGATCGACGAGCGTGTCACTCAGATTTTGGCGCGTCACCAACCCGCAGCGATCGATCTACGCACGCTTTTGGCAGTGACCAAAATGCTCACTGATATGGAAAGGTCAGGCGATGAGGCCGAAAAAATTGCCACAATGGCTCGCCGCATTCATGAAGACGACCGCTCATTCATGCCTGAGGTCGAACTGCGTCACATGGCGAACAACATCGCGACCATGATGCGTCAGGTGATGGACGCCTTCGCGCGCCAAGATGCTGTTCTTGCCGCAGCAGTGGTTCGCAGTGATAAAGAAGTCGACAAAGAATGGAAGGCGACCTTACGCAACCTGATCACTTACATGATCGAAGACCCACGCACGATTTCTCGTTCGATTGATTTGCTATTTATCGCGCGCTCAATGGAACGGATCGGCGATCACTGCAAAAACATGGCTGAGCGTGTCATTTATATGGTTCATGGCGCAGATGTGCGTCATAAAGGCCTGAAGATGGCTGAGCGCCTCGTGCGTGGCGAACCCGAGCCAACCCCCGAAGAAAAACTCGCTGCTAAGGCTGCGAAGCAAAAAGAAGCCGAACTTCGGGCAGCATCTGAATAATCTAAGCTGGCATGAGCGCCACACGTTTGGGTGTGTGGCGTCTGCTGTGCAAGTCTGACTAGCTTGACTTTATGCGCTAGGTGGCACGAAGCCTTGCGCTTCGATGTCACCACCTTCAAACAGAAATTTTTGCATCTGTTCTTTCAGATATTTGCGCGCCCGCGTATCAGCCAGATTCAGGCGATTTTCGTTCACGAGTCTGGTTTGAATGGCTTTCCATTCTTCCCACGCTTCTTGCGAAATGCTTTGCCAGATTTTGACGCCCATCTCGCCTGGGTACGGAGGGTACTCAAGACCGGGGGCTTCTTTGTTGAGTTTGACACACTGCACGGTACGACTCATGGCAACATCCTGCTAGGTAAAGTTCGAATTGAAATCAACAGTGTTAAGTACGGGTTAACGACACAGGGTACAGGTTAACGACACAGGGTTAACTACACAGGGTTAACTACACAGGCTCACCGCCAACAATGCTGAGCTAACAGTCAACAATAGTGACTGATTGTAGAGGGATTTGACACCAGCGAAGCCTCAAATCCCTAGTCTTTACAAGCGTTTAATAAAAATCAGACTATTTCGTGAGCGGTTGTAATGCGCTTGCTTTTCTTTAGGCAGGTCGGCGACACCACCCTGTACAAACCCTCGCTTGATAAACCAGTGCGAGGTGCGTGTCGTCAGCACAAACAGGCGCCTCGCACCCATCGCGCGGGCGCGCGACTCCATGTGACGGAGCAAGATTTCGCCTTCACCGGTGCCTTGCCATTCAGGGTGCACGATCAGACAGCCCATTTCAGCCATTTGCGCTTGCGGAAAATCATTCAGCGTTGCGCAACCGTAGATCACGCCATCATGCTCAAGTACGGTGAAATTCTCGACCTCTCGCTCGATCACGGCTCGCCCACGTGGCAGTAACGTCCCATCAAGCTCAAGAGGCTCGATCAACTGCAGTAGCGCACCGACGTCATCGATGGTGGCTGGTCGTAAGTCGTCGAGCGTATCTTCAACCACCATTGTGCCCACGCCGTCATGGGTGAAAATCTCAAGCAACACAACACCGTCCATCGAAAACGGGATTAAGTGCGCACGAGTCACGCCGCGCTTGACCGCGCGCGAGGCGTATTGAAGGTAATGGGCGGTATCGGCGTCGATTGAGCCCTCTGCCAGTAGCGCATCGGCATCTAAACGTGCAAGTTCAGTGTCAACTGAGCCGTCGGGTGAGATCACACCGGGCGTCTCGATCAAAAAGATGAGTTTCTCAGCCCGCAGTGCGGTGGCCACACTTGTCGCAAGCTCTTCCATTGAAAGGTTAAAGGCATCACCCGTTGGCGAAAATCCGAGGGGCGAGAGTAAAACAATCGAACCACGTTCGATGGCAAAGCGCAGCGCATCGACGTCAATTTTTCGCACCTGACCGGTGTGCTGGTAGTCGATCCCATCAATAATTCCAGTGGGGCGCGCTGTCACAAAATTACCCGAAAGCACACGAATCTGGGCGTGCGACATCGGCGTATTGGGCAAACCTTGACTAAAGGCTGCCTCGATATCCAAGCGAATTTCACCGGCAGCTTCTTTCGCGCATTCAAGCGCGTTGGCATCCATGGGCGCGCGGCCTCGGCCAAACTGTTGTTCAAAGCCTTTCAAGCGCAATTGTTCGTTGACTTGCGGGCGCGAGCCGTGCACCAGCACCAATTTAATCCCTAGAGCCGAAAGCAGCGACAGATCTTGCACCAGCGTATTAAGCACATTGGCCTGCACCAGTTCGCCGCCAAACGCTACGACAAAGGTTTTACCCCTAAAGGCATGGACATACGGGGCAACTTCGCGAAACCAGCGCACAAACTGAGCGGCAGCAAATTCAGGGGCTTCTTGGGCGGAGACGGTCTCTTGTTCAGGCGTGTCGGACATGGTGGTTTGTATTGAAAACCTCGTGATGCTGTGAAGGAAGAAGATAAATTTTATAATGCGAATGTGTCTAGATCAGAAAATATGTCTCAATCAAAGCCCGATGCGGGGATAACGCCAGAGATTGCCCCTCAAAGCGTTGTCATTTCCCCACGTCAGCCCCCTCAGATCGTCTATCCCGAAGATCTCCCAGTCAGCGCTCGCAGGCTCGAGATTGCGCGGGCGATCGCCGAGCACCAGGTCATTATCGTTAGCGGTGAGACAGGCTCAGGCAAAACCACCCAGTTGCCCAAGATCTGTCTTGAGCTTGGTCGTGGCTTGAAAAAGATGATCGGTCACACCCAACCACGCAGATTGGCTGCAAGCTCGGTCGCTAAGCGAATCGCGGATGAGCTCAAAACCCCCTTGGGCGAGTGGGTCGGTTATCAGGTCAGGTTTCAAGATCGCAGTAGCGCTCAAACAGCGATCAAGCTGATGACCGACGGCATTTTGCTTGCTGAGTCACAACGTGACCCCTTGCTGCGTCGCTATGACACCATCATTATCGATGAGGCGCACGAACGCAGTTTGAATATTGATTTCTTGCTGGGATACCTCAAGCAACTATTACCCCGACGCCCTAATCTGAAATTGATCATTACGTCGGCCACGATCGATGCGACGCGGTTTTCGCAACATTTTGCCGATGCCAAAGGGCGCGCAGCTCCCGTCATTGAGGTCTCCGGTCGACTTTATCCAGTTGATATTCGGTATCGCCCGGTCAATGATCCCGAGCGCGTCGAGGCAACCGCTGCAGCGCAAGCCCCAGCGGGGCAGTCTGAGCGTGGCTTGGCGCGCGACGAAGAGCGCGATCTGATTAATGCCTTGGTCGATGCCGTCGACGAGTGCGCACAGGTTGGTCCCGGCGATATCTTGGTGTTTTTGCCCGGAGAGCGCGAAATTCGCGAAGCTGCCGAATCGTTACGCAAGCATCATCCACCTGGTACGCAGGTATTGCCTCTGTACGCGCGCTTGTCGCAGGCTGAGCAAGAAGAAATTTTCATGTTGCTCAAAAACGAACCCACAGAAAAGCCAATGTTTTGGAGTTGACCAATTAATCCAGATCTGCTATAATAAGCACATGAGTTACACAAAACTGTATCG
>CALCPT010000076.1 GCA_937897265.1 uncultured Alcaligenaceae bacterium | reverse complement strand
CACCAATCGCCATGGAAGAAGGTCTGCGTTTTGCAATCCGCGAAGGTGGCCGTACCGTTGGCGCCGGCGTCGTTGCAAAAATCTTGAAGTAAAAAGTCGGATCGGTGCCGAAAGGCACCAGTCTTTTTAGTAGTGCAGGTCTAGGGGCATAGCTCAATTGGCAGAGCGTCGGTCTCCAAAACCGAAGGTTGGGAGTTCGAGGCTCTCTGCCCCTGCCACCGCCAAAAAACAAAATTGCGGACAGCACACTTTTTGTGCTTAAGCGCTGAATATGTCGAACACATCGATCGAGAACGTAACAAGCGTCACAGACAAACTGAAGTTAGGTTTGGCTGTGCTCGTCATCATCGCTGGCATTGTTGGCTTCTCAGTACTTGAGTCGAAATTACCGATGGTTGCTCGCGTTGCAATATTTGTAGGTAGCTTAGCGCTAGCTGCTTTAATTGCTTGGATGAGTGAACCAGGTCGTCGTACCATTGCCTTCGCACACGAGTCCTATAACGAAGTCAAACGTGTTGTCTGGCCGACTCGCAAAGAAACGCTACAGATGACGGGTATCGTGTTTGCGTTTGTTGCAATCATGGGGTTGTTTCTCTGGGTGTTAGACAAGTTAGTTGAGTGGCTGCTGTTTGGCGTGCTGCTCGGCTGGAAATAACAAGGACGATCCATGAGTAAACGTTGGTATGTCGTTCATGTCTATTCCGGCATGGAAAAAAGTGTCCATAAAGCCATGCTCGAAAGAATTGAGCGGGCTGGTTTACAGCATCTCTTTGGCCAAGTACTTGTACCGTCAGAAGAAGTTGTTGAGTCTAAAGGTGGCCAGAAGTCAATTTCTGAGCGTCGTATTTTCCCAGGCTATGTTCTGGTTGAGATGGACCTCACAGATGAAAGCTGGCACGTCATTAAAAATACGCCAAGAGTGACAGGATTTTTAGGGGGTTCAGGCAACCGTCCTACACCCATTTCTGAAAAAGAAGTGGCAAAAATTCTTTCACAAATGGAAGAAGGTATCGAGAAACCACGTCCAAAAGTATTGTTTGAAGTGGGCGAGATGGTTCGAGTCAAAGACGGCCCGTTTGCTGACTTTAATGGCAACGTTGAAGAAGTGAACTACGAGAAGAGCAAAGTCCGAGTATCAGTTGCTATTTTTGGTCGCTCAACTCCTGTTGAGCTCGATTTCAGTCAGGTAGAGAAAACTTGATTGGTCATGTAAGAGATTGGCAGTACAAGATGTGATTTAAGAGCGTCTTAAGTAAATAGTTAGCAGCACAGACAGTTTTAACTTTTCAACCCCCGGGGAGCCCAACACCACACGGTGTAAGCGTTTGAACCCGCAAGGAGCACAGCATGGCGAAAAAAATCGTCGGCTTCATCAAGCTGCAAGTACCAGCTGGTAAGGCCAATCCGTCACCACCGATCGGCCCAGCACTGGGTCAGCGCGGTCTGAACATCATGGAATTCTGCAAGGCGTTTAACGCCAAGACTCAAGGCCTCGAGCCAGGTCTGCCAATTCCAGTGGTAATTACAGCTTTTGCCGATAAGAGCTTCACCTTCATCATGAAGACGCCACCAGCGTCGATTCTGATTAAGAAAGCCGCTGGCATTCAAAAAGGATCGCCACGTCCACACACCGACAAGGTAGGTAAGTTGACTCGCGCTCAGGCTGAAGAAATTGCCAAAGCAAAAGCACCTGACTTAACCGCCGCCGATCTGGATGCTGCTGTACGCACCATCGCTGGTAGCGCCCGCAGCATGGGCATCACGGTAGAGGGAGTCTAATCATGGCTAAAACTTCAAAGCGCATGGCGTTGGTCGCCCAAAAAATCGACCGCGAAAAAATGTATCCCGTCGCTGAAGCGATCGCCCTTGTTAAAGAGTGTGCGACAGCAAAGTTTGACGAATCAATTGATATCGCAGTACAGCTTGGTATTGATCCTAAAAAATCAGACCAACTGGTACGCGGTTCAGTGGTGTTGCCAGAAGGCACAGGTAAGTCTGTTCGCGTTGCTGTGTTTGCTCAAGGCGATAAGGCCGAGCAAGCGAAAGCCGCTGGCGCAGATATCGTCGGCATGGAAGACCTTGCTGAACAAATCAAAAGTGGTACCTTTAACTTTGACGTCGTCATTGCGTCTCCTGACACGATGCGTATCGTCGGTACCTTGGGTCAAATCCTCGGCCCACGTGGCTTGATGCCAAACCCAAAAGTCGGCACAGTCACACCAGACGTTGCTCAAGCGGTTAAAAACGCTAAAGCTGGTCAGGTTCAATACCGTACCGATAAGGCTGGCATTATTCACGCCACAATTGGTCGCGCCTCGTTCGGCGTCGAGCAATTGCGCTCAAACCTTACAGCACTAGTTGACGCGTTAAACAAAGCGCGCCCAACCGCTTCAAAAGGTATTTATCTACGCAAGATTGCAGTGTCATCCACAATGGGTGGCGGTGCGCGCGTAGAAGTTGGATCCTTGACAGCTACGGCGCAGTAAGCCGTCGTCAAGTAGTAAAGACTTTGGGCCGTACTCAGACTTGTCTGAGTGCTGCTGTCAAAGACCGTTGGAGCAAAAGCTGTTGCGATAAAGTTATCTTTATCCAATAACTGAAGCTTAATTCTAGGATTTTTCTAGATCCAGCGCAGACGGCGTCCACGGAAGATTTCTTTTAAGAACTCGACCAGGTTCGCCGCATTCGGTTGATGCAAAGGGAATTTTTCCCCCGCATCTTTTGATGGAGTGTTCAAACCGTGAGTCTCAATCGTAAAGAGAAGGCAGTTGTAATCGAAGACGTCACGACGCAAGTCGCGACGGCACAGTCGATTGTAGTCGCCGAGTACCGTGGTCTGGACGTCGCCTCTGTCACCGTACTGCGCAAAAATGCGCGTGCGTCGGGCGTGTATCTGCGAGTCTTAAAAAACTCGCTGGCACGCAAAGCAATTGTTGGTACACCTTTCGAGGCGTTGTCAACAAAGCTGGTTGGTCCGCTGATCTATGCGATCAGTGCTGATCCAGTTGCTGCTGCAAAAGTTCTTTCAGCCTTTGCGAAAGACAATGAGAAGCTTGCCATCAAAGCTGGGGCATTGCCCAACAGCGTACTTGATGTCAATGGCGTTAAGGCTCTGGCCACAATGCCATCACGCGACGAGTTGTTGTCGAAATTGCTTGGAACCATGCAGGCGCCGATCGCGCAATTTGTACGTACCCTCAACGAAGTTCCAACAAAGTTTGTGCGTGGCTTAGCTGCTGTGCGCGATCAAAAGCAAGCTGCTTAACCAGCGCGCTGAAACTTCATTGAACGACAAGCGATACCAATCCCTGGCAAACTTTATTTAATCTGGAGTTCTACAAATGGCTACTAAAGCTGAAATCCTCGACGCAATTTCTAGCATGACTGTGCTTGAGTTGTCAGAGTTGATCAAAGAAATGGAAGAGAAGTTTGGCGTGTCTGCTGCTGCTGCCGCTGTTGCAGTCGCCGCACCAGCTGCCGCTGCTGGTGGCGCTGCTGCTGAAGAGCAGACAGAGTTCACTGTTCACCTGACAGACGTTGGCGCAAACAAAGTGAGCGTCATTAAAGCTGTTCGCGAAATCACTGGTCTTGGCTTGAAAGAAGCTAAAGATCTGGTTGATGGCGCACCAAAACCAGTGAAAGAAGGCGTTGCTAAAGCTGATGCAGAAGCAGCCAAGAAGAAGCTTGAAGAAGCTGGCGCTAAGGCCGAATTGAAGTAAGCCTTTTTGTTAGTGGCCCGGGAAAGTCTAACCGCCTTCCCGGGCATTCGCGTCTTCAGAAAACCCCTCTTGTATTCGGGGTCGCCATGTCAAAAGCAAGGCAGTACGACAACTAGTCGGGTTTTCTGAAGTCGTTTGTAGTACCAGAATTTTTTATGCTTTACCCCGGGCCGTGGTTGACGGCCCTTTGTAACCTCGAGTCGGAGTGCTCATGCCTTACTCGTTTACCGAAAAAAAGCGCATCCGCAAAAGCTTCGCAAAGCGTGAGGACGTTCAAGACGTTCCTTTTCTGCTTGCGACACAGCTTCAATCATACCTAACCTTTTTGCAAGCTGAGGTCACACCCTCAACGCGCAAAGAGCAAGGGTTGCAAGCGGCCTTTAGTTCAATTTTCCCGATCGTTAGCCATAACCATATGGCACGACTCGAGTTCGTCAGCTACGGCTTAGGCGAACCCGTGTTTGACGTGAAAGAATGTCAGCTCCGCGGACTGACTTACGCATCCCCGTTGCGCGCCAAGGTGCGCCTCGTGTTGCTAGATCGCGAGATCTCTAAACCAACCGTCAAAGAAGTCAAAGAGCAAGAAGTCTACATGGGCGAAATTCCGCTCATGACTAGCACGGGCTCGTTTGTCATCAACGGTACTGAGCGCGTCATTGTGTCTCAGTTGCATCGTTCGCCCGGCGTGTTTTTTGAACACGATCGCGGCAAAACGCATAGCTCAGGCAAGTTGTTATTTTCGGCCCGTGTGATTCCTTACCGCGGTTCGTGGCTTGACTTCGAATTCGATCCAAAAGACATTTTGTTTTTCAGGGTCGACCGTCGCCGCAAAATGCCTGTCACAATTTTGCTCAAAGCAATTGGCCTGACAAGCGAGGCAATTCTGTCGCAGTTCTTCGTGTTCGACCAGTTCGAACTACAAAACGAAGGCGCCATGATGGAGTTCGTTGGCGATCGCTGGAAAGGCGAGATGGCACGTTTTGATATCACCGATCGCACTGGCAAAGTGCTTGTTGAAAAAGACAAGCGCGTCAACGCCAAGCATTTACGTGATATCGCAGCTGCAAAGATCGAACGTATTTCTGTACCCGAAGATTTTCTCATCGGGCGCGTGTTAGCCACCAACATCGTTGACGCTGACACCGGTGAACTCATCGCTTCTGCTAACGACGAGATCACAGAAGGTGTGTTGAGTGCGCTGCGTATCGCTGGCGTGACCAACATCCAAACGCTTTATACCAACGACCTTGATTGCGGCCCTTACATTTCGCAAACCTTGCGCACAGACGAAACCGCCGACCAAATGGCCGCGCGCGTTGCAATCTATCGCATGATGCGTCCTGGTGAGCCGCCAACTGAAGATGCTGTCGAAGCACTCTTTCAGCGTTTGTTCTATAGCGAAGACACCTACGATTTGTCGCGTGTCGGTCGTATGAAAGTTAACAGCCGACTTGGCCGCGGTGATGACATCACTGGCGCCATGACGCTGACAAACGATGACATCCTGAAGGCGATTCAAATTCTCGTCGAGCTGCGTAACGGTCGTGGCCAGATTGATGATATCGATCACTTGGGTAATCGTCGTGTACGGTGTGTCGGTGAGTTGGCCGAGAACCAGTTCCGCGCAGGTTTGGTACGAGTCGAGCGGGCAGTGAAAGAGCGTTTGGGTCAGGCTGAAACAGAAAACCTGATGCCACATGACTTAATCAACTCGAAGCCAATTTCGGCAGCGATTAAAGAGTTCTTTGGTTCAAGCCAGTTGTCGCAGTTTATGGACCAAACCAACCCCTTGTCTGAAATCACGCACAAGCGTCGCGTTTCAGCCCTAGGACCCGGCGGTTTGACCCGTGAGCGCGCAGGCTTTGAAGTTCGTGACGTGCATCCAACCCATTACGGTCGGGTTTGCCCAATCGAGACACCTGAAGGTCCAAACATCGGCCTGATTAACTCGATGGCGCTCTATGCTCGCTTAAACGAGTACGGGTTTCTCGAAACACCGTACCGCAAAGTGGTCGATAGCAGCGTAACGGATCAAATTGAATATTTGTCGGCAATTGCTGAAGGCGATTACATCATTGCCCAAGCTAACGCTGAGCTGAGTGAAACCGGTCGTTTCACTGACGATCTGGTGGCTTGTCGTCAAGCTGGCGAAACCCTGCTAACTGCTCCCGCTAACGTGCACTACATGGACGTTGCGCCTTCGCAGATTGTATCGGTCGCCGCTTCGTTGATTCCGTTCTTAGAGCACGATGACGCCAACCGCGCGTTGATGGGTGCAAACATGCAGCGCCAAGCTGTACCGTGTTTGCGTCCAGAAAAATCAGTAGTGGGTACAGGCATTGAGCGCACCGTTGCCGTTGACTCAGGTACAACCGTTCAAGCATTGCGTGGTGGTATTGTTGATCACGTCGATGCTGATCGTATTGTGATTCGAGTAAACGACGAAGAAAACGTTGCTGGTGAAGTCGGCGTTGATATTTACAACCTGATTAAGTACACGCGTTCAAATCAAAACACCAACATTAATCAGCGCCCAATCGTGCGTCGTGGTGATTTGGTTGCTGCTGGAGACGTGCTGGCCGATGGTGCATCAACTGACTTGGGCGAATTAGCTCTTGGTCAAAACATGCTCATCGCCTTCATGCCCTGGAACGGTTACAACTTCGAAGACTCGATTTTGATCTCTGAGAAAGTTGTGGCTGATGACCGTTACACTTCGATTCACATCGAAGAGCTAACAGTCGTTGCGCGCGATACCAAGTTAGGTCCTGAAGAAATCACACGCGACATCAGCAATTTGGCTGAGACACAATTGAACCGACTCGATGAGTCAGGTATTGTGCACATCGGGGCAGAAGTTCGTGCCGATGACGTTCTGGTAGGTAAAGTGACGCCTAAAGGCGAAACACAACTGACCCCTGAAGAAAAATTGCTTCGCGCAATTTTTGGCGAAAAAGCGTCTGACGTAAAAGATACCTCGCTGCGCGTGCCCTCAGGCATGATTGGTACGGTCATCGACGTGCAGGTCTTTACGCGTGAAGGGATTGTTCGTGACAAGCGTGCACAGGCCATCATTGATGATGAGTTGCGTCGCTATCGCCAAGACCTGAATGATCAATTGCGCATTGTCGAAAACGACACGTTTGACCGTATCGAGAAGATGCTGGTTAAAAAGATTGTCAATGGCGGCCCACGCAAGCTTGCTAAAGGCGCAGTCCTGACTAAAGAGTATTTGGTTGATCTCGATCGCTGGCAATGGTTTGACATTCGTCTTGCTGACGAAAGTCACGCAGTTGTGCTCGAGCAGGCTAAAGAATCTCTCGAACAAAAGCGTCACCAGTTTGACTTGGCCTTCGAAGAAAAGCGTAAGAAGTTGACTCAGGGCGATGAGCTGCCTCCAGGCGTGCTCAAAATGATCAAGGTCTACTTGGCTGTTAAGCGTCGTCTGCAGCCAGGCGACAAGATGGCTGGTCGTCACGGTAACAAGGGTGTTGTATCGCGTATTACGCCAGTTGAGGATATGCCTCACATGGCCGACGGCACACCTGCCGACATCGTGTTGAATCCGTTGGGCGTACCTTCGCGGATGAACGTGGGTCAGGTTCTTGAAGTCCACCTCGGTTGGGCGGCAAAGGGCTTGGGCCATCGTATCGGCGACATGTTGCGTGATCAACAAAAAGTTGAAGTTAAAAAGCTTCGCACTTACCTTGATCAGGTCTACAACGGCACAGGTACAGGTGCACGTATTGAAGAGCTCAATGATGATGAAGTGATTGAGCTGGCTCAAAACCTCAAAAATGGTGTGCCGTTCGCTACGCCAGTTTTTGACGGCGCGACTGAGCAAGAAATCACAAACATGCTTGAGTTGGCTTACCCTGACGAGATTGCCAAGCGTATGGGCCTGACAGAATCGCGCACACAAGCGTGGCTCTATGACGGTCGTACTGGCGAGCAGTTCGAGCGTCCAGTCACAGTCGGCTACATGCATTATCTCAAGTTGCACCATTTGGTCGATGACAAGATGCATGCACGTTCGACTGGGCCATACTCGTTGGTGACGCAGCAGCCATTGGGCGGTAAAGCTCAGTTTGGTGGCCAGCGTTTTGGTGAGATGGAAGTCTGGGCACTCGAAGCATACGGCGCGTCGTACACGCTACAAGAGATGTTGACGGTGAAATCCGACGACATCGTGGGCCGTACCAAGGTATACGAAAACATTGTTAAGGGTGATCACACAATCGACGCAGGCATGCCTGAATCGTTTAATGTGCTCGTCAAGGAAATTCGTTCCTTGGCACTTGACATGGATCTGGAGCGTAAATAATGAAAGCGCTACTCGACCTTTTTAAACAGGTTTCGCAAGACGAACAGTTCGATGCCATCAAGATCGGCATCGCTTCTCCCGAAAAGATCCGTTCGTGGTCTTATGGTGAAGTACGCAAACCCGAGACCATCAACTACCGCACGTTTAAACCCGAGCGCGATGGTCTGTTTTGTTCAAAAATCTTTGGCCCGATCAAAGATTATGAGTGCTTATGCGGCAAGTACAAACGCCTGAAACATCGCGGTGTGATTTGCGAGAAGTGCGGCGTTGAAGTCACCGTGGCCAAAGTGCGTCGCGAACGCATGGGTCACATTGAGCTTGCTAGCCCAGTGGCACACATTTGGTTCTTAAAGAGCTTGCCATCCCGCTTGGGTATGGTGCTCGACATGACCTTGCGTGATATCGAACGCGTTCTGTATTTCGAAGCATGGTGCGTCATCGAAGCTGGCATGACTCCGCTCAAGCGCGGTCAGATCATGTCTGACGACGACTTCATTGCCAAAACAGAAGAGTATGGCGATGATTTCCGTGCCTTAATGGGTGCTGAAGCTGTTCGTGAACTCTTGCGCACGATTGATATCGATCGCGAAGTTGAAACGCTGCGCGCTGAACTGACTGCGACGTCTTCAGAAGCCAAGATCAAGAAGATTTCAAAGCGCTTAAAAGTGCTCGAAGGCTTCCAAAAATCTGGCATCAAGGCAGAGTGGATGGTCATGGAAGTGCTGCCCGTGTTGCCACCCGACTTGCGTCCGTTGGTACCACTAGATGGCGGCCGTTTCGCAACCTCAGATCTTAACGATCTGTATCGCCGCGTCATCAACCGCAATAATCGTCTGAAGCGCCTGCTTGAACTCAAGGCACCAGAGATTATTCTGCGTAACGAAAAGCGCATGCTGCAAGAGTCTGTTGACTCGCTGCTTGATAACGGTCGTCGCGGTAAAGCGATGACTGGTGCAAACAAGCGTCAATTGAAATCGCTTGCCGACATGATTAAAGGCAAGAGCGGTCGTTTCCGTCAAAACTTGCTTGGTAAGCGCGTCGATTACTCTGGCCGTTCGGTCATTGTGGTGGGCCCAACGCTCAAGTTGCATCAGTGCGGCTTGCCAAAGCTGATGGCTCTTGAGTTATTTAAGCCTTTCATTTTTAACCGTTTAGAGTTGATGGGTTTGGCCACCACAATCAAGGCGGCTAAAAAGCTTGTTGAAAGCCAAGAGCCAGTTGTTTGGGATATTCTCGAAGATGTGATTCGCGAACATCCTGTGATGCTCAACCGAGCACCAACACTGCATCGCTTAGGTATTCAGGCGTTTGAGCCAATTCTGATTGAAGGTAAAGCCATCCAGCTGCATCCGCTGGTTTGCGCCGCCTTTAACGCTGACTTCGACGGCGACCAGATGGCTGTTCACGTACCACTGTCGCTCGAGGCTCAGGTCGAAGCGCGCACATTGATGCTTGCGTCGAACAACGTTTTGTTCCCAGCAAACGGTGAACCATCAATCGTTCCTTCACAAGATATTGTGTTGGGTCTGTATTACGCAACACGCGAGCGCACAAACGGCAAGGGCGAAGGGATGTTCTTGGCTGATGTTGCCGAGGTGCATCGCGCATACGACAATCGCGAAGTCACACTGCAAACGCGCATTACAGTGCGCTTGCCCGAGTGGACGCGTGAAGGAAAAGACGAGTGGAGTGAAGGTGTTCAGCGCGTAGAGACGACTGTTGGTCGTGCCATGCTGTCTGAAATCCTGCCACGCGGCCTGCCCTTCTCGGTGTTGAATCGTGCGCTGAAAAAGAAAGAAATTTCGCGCCTGATTAACCAGTCTTTCCGTCGTTGCGGTTTGCGTGACACGGTGATTTTTGCTGACAAACTCATGCAAGCGGGTTTCCGTTTGGCGACACGCGGTGGTATTTCAATTGCGATGGGCGATATGTTGATCCCCGCCGCTAAGGTTGAGATCCTTGCCGAGGCAACGCGCGAAGTCAAAGAAATTGACAAGCAATATTCGTCAGGTCTGGTGACATCACAAGAGCGTTATAACAACGTGGTGGATATCTGGGGTAAGGCTGGTGACAAAGTGGGTAAAGCCATGATGGAACAGCTTGCAACTGAGCCCGTTGTTGATCGTCACGGTGATAACGTCCGTCAAGAGTCGTTCAATTCGATTTACATGATGGCCGACTCTGGCGCCCGCGGTTCAGCAGCACAGATTCGTCAGTTGGCAGGTATGCGCGGTTTGATGGCCAAGCCTGATGGCTCGATTATCGAAACCCCAATCACCGCTAACTTCCGCGAAGGCCTGAACGTGCTTCAGTACTTCATTTCAACCCATGGCGCTCGTAAAGGCTTGGCTGATACCGCGCTGAAGACCGCAAACTCTGGTTACCTGACACGTCGTCTGGTTGATGTCACGCAAGATTTGGTGATTACCATCAGCGATTGCGGTACAACTCAGGGTTACACAATGAAGGCGCTGGTAGAGGGCGGTGAAGTCATCGAGCCCTTGCGTGAGCGTATCTTAGGTCGCGTTGCGGCCGTGGATATTGTGAACCCTGATACCCAAGAGACAGCGATTCATCAAGGCACGTTGCTTGATGAAGACCTCGTCGATTACATCGATAAGCTCGGCGTTGATGAAGTTCGCGTACGTACACCGTTGACGTGCGAGACACGTCACGGTCTATGTGCACATTGCTATGGCCGCGATTTGGGCCGTGGCTATCTCGTTAACGTTGGCGAAGCTGTCGGTGTGATTGCTGCACAGTCAATCGGTGAGCCTGGTACGCAGTTGACGATGCGCACGTTCCACATCGGTGGTGCAGCATCACGTTCGGCGATGGCCAGCGGCGTTGAAACCAAATCAAATGGTGTGGTGCGTTTTGCAAGCACCATGCGGTATGTCACCAATCCTAAGAAAGAGCGCGTTGCGATTTCGCGTTCTGGCGAGTTGGTGATTTACGGCGATAACGATCGTGAGCGCGAGCGTCATAAAGTGCCCTACGGTGCAACGTTGCAAGTTCAAGACGGCGATGTGCTGAAAGCCGGCGCTCGTTTAGCAACGTGGGATCCCCTGACTCGTCCGATTGTGTCTGAGTATGCAGGTGCTGTGCGCTTCGAAAATATCGAAGAAGGCGGTACCGTCGCCAAGCAGGTTGATGATGTGACTGGTTTGTCAACGCTGGTTGTGATTACGCCTAAAACGCGTGGTGGCAAAGTTGCGATGCGCCCACAGATCAAACTGATTGGTGAAACTGGCGAAGAGGTCAAGATCGCTGGTACTGATCACTCAGTGAACATTTCTTTCCCCGTTGGCGCACTGATTACTGTGCGCGACGGTCAACAAGTTCAAGTCGGTGAAGTCTTGGCGCGTATTCCACAAGAATCGCAAAAGACTCGCGATATTACCGGTGGTTTGCCACGGGTTGCTGAACTGTTCGAAGCACGTTCACCGAAAGACGCTGGTATGTTGGCAGATATCACCGGCACAGTTTCATTTGGTAAAGATACCAAGGGCAAGCAACGTTTGGTCATTACAGACCTCGACGGTGAAGCCAATGAGTTCTTAATTCCAAAAGAGAAACAAGTGCTTGTGCATGACGGTCAGGTTGTCAATAAAGGCGAGATGATTGTTGACGGCCCCGCCGATCCACACGACATCTTGCGTTTACAAGGCATCGAGCGTTTGGCGACGTACGTTGTAGACGAAGTACAGGACGTCTATCGCTTACAAGGCGTGAAGATTAACGACAAACACATCGAGGTGATTGTTCGCCAGATGCTGCGTCGAATCAATATCGTTGATGCAGGTGATACATCATTTATTACGGGCGAGCAGGTTGAGCGTGCCGAGCTACTGAATGAAAATGATCGTATGGAAGCAGCCGGTAAGCGGCCAGCAACGTACGACAACATTCTGCTTGGTATTACAAAAGCCTCGTTGTCGACTGACTCGTTTATTTCAGCGGCTTCCTTCCAGGAAACCACCCGTGTGCTTACCGAGGCTGCCATTATGGGCAAGCGCGATGAGTTGCGCGGCTTGAAAGAAAACGTCATTGTGGGTCGCTTGATTCCAGCTGGTACCGGAATGGCCTACCACGTAGCTCGTAAAGATAAAGAAGCTTTCGAAGCGGCAGAGCGCGAAGCCGCCCGTCAGCAGGCAAACCCATTTGAAGACGCCCCAGTTGCTGCTGAAGCACCTGAGGCTACTGAAGAATAGGGTTTGAAATGTTGTCGCCTGCCCCGGAGCAGCTTACCGGGGTAGGTTGTCAAGATTAGTCATAAAGGTAAAGATTGACTTAAGGTGAGTCATAAAAAATTCACTTTAAGTCGGTTGACACTTTGTAGGGATTTACGCTAAGCTGTAAGGCTTACCGTAATTTTTGGGACTCAACAGCTCTGGGCTTGTTGATGGACCCTGGTTTGATTAGGCAAGACCCGCTCTTTTACGGATTTCCGTTTGATGGTGGGTTCGCGCCAAGCTGCCCAGGAACGGGAATGCTGAAAACACGTGAGGCGAATGGATGCCAAAACGTAAGTACCAGCGATAAAAGGGAATTAAAGGTTATGCCAACCATTAGCCAACTCGTGCGTAAACCGCGCGAAGTCAGCGTTAGCAAGAGCAAGAGCCCTGCGCTCGAGAACTGCCCTCAGCGACGCGGTGTGTGCACTCGCGTGTACACCACGACACCAAAAAAACCTAACTCGGCCCTGCGTAAAGTCGCCAAAGTGCGTCTGACCAATGGATTCGAGATTATTTCGTACATCGGTGGTGAAGGCCACAACTTGCAAGAACACTCAGTCGTGCTCGTGCGCGGCGGTCGTGTAAAAGACTTGCCAGGTGTGCGTTATCACATCGTACGCGGTTCGCTCGATTTGCAAGGCGTGAAAGATCGCAAGCAATCACGTTCTAAGTATGGTGCAAAGCGTCCTAAGCAAGCCAAGTAATTGTCTTGATTCGTTACGCTTTTGAGTACCCTTGTATTTGTAGGGCGAGTACCCAGTCATACAACAGCTTCGTGCTGTTTGTGCAGCCAAAGCATGATGGTCATGCTGCGGCAATGTAAGTGACTTATCTTTTGGTAAGTCGTGACCGTAGCCAACAGTTTGAAGGCCGCGGTTCAACTGAAATGACACAAAGGAAATTGATATGCCCCGTCGTCGCGAAGTCCCCAAACGTGACATTCTGCCCGATCCAAAATTCGGCAGTGTCGAACTTGCAAAATTCATGAACGTAGTCATGCTCTCCGGCAAAAAAGCCGTGGCTGAGCGCATTGTCTACGGTGCATTAACCCAGGTTCAAACCAAGACAGGCAAAGAGCCTATCGAAGTCTTCAACCTCGCAATCAACAACATCAAGCCAATCGTCGAAGTGAAAAGCCGTCGAGTCGGTGGTGCCAACTATCAGGTGCCAGTCGAAGTGCGTCCGGTCCGTCGTCTGGCCTTGGCAATGCGTTGGTTGCGCGAAGCCGCAAACAAGCGCAGCGAAAAATCCATGCCGCAACGCCTCGGTGGTGAGTTGATGGAAGCCGCAGAAATGCGCGGCGGTGC
>CALCPT010000075.1 GCA_937897265.1 uncultured Alcaligenaceae bacterium | reverse complement strand
GTACAGGGTATCTCTGTTGTTCCCGAGGAACTGCAGCTTGTGTACAAGACATCGTGGGAGCTCAAGCAGCGGACGCTGATTGACATGGCGGCTGGTCGTGGTGCATTCATCTGCCAAAGCCAAAGCATGAACATCTTCATGCAGGATGCCAATTTTGCCAAGCTCACTACGACCGGGCAGCTTGATAATAAAGTCAACCGGCATCTCGGATACTAGACTGACGCAAGGCCGGCCCAGCCCGTTTACTCGGGTTTGAGCTTGCCAGCCGCGGCTAAGGCCGTTGCAGTCTTATCTTCGGTTTGCATCAGAGTTGTAAAAACAGCCGCAGGCCCGGGGCGTGCCCGGCTAGCGGCGCGCGTAAATTGCTCTTGAAGCTGAGGGTCTGCCAAGGTTTTGTTAAGTGCTGCGTTCAAGAGCGCGAGCGTTGTGGCTGGCGTCTTACCAGGTGCTAACAAGCCCGCCGTGGTGCTGACTTCAAGCTGCGGCAAACCCAATTCTTTTGCGCTAGGCACGTCAGGCACTAGCGCATCACGCTCTGCTGAGACCACCATCATGGCGCGCGCTCGCCCAGATTTGAGATGCGAGATCGCACTGGACAGTTGATCAATGCTGACATCAACCTGCCCTCCAAGCAGATCAATATTAGCGGGACCAGACCCCTTATAGGTGATCACATTGAGCTCGATACCGGCCATGATCTGCAGTTGCATGATGGCAATATGATTTGAAGTACCGATGCCCGCATTGGCGATACTGACCTTACCGGGGTTCGCTTTTGCGTAGGCAATAAAACTCGCAAAATCCTGAAACTTGTTTTGATCGGTACGCGTCACCAATAGCAACGATGTTGAAGAGATCAAGCCCACCGCGGCAAAACTCTCGAGCGTGTATTGTGTCTGCACCATCTTGGGCGCAACGGTGATCGCATTAGGCGTACTGACAAGCAATACTGTTCCATCCGCTTCAGCGCGCGATAACTCGGTCGCACCAAGCACACCCCCGGCACCAGGTTTATTTTGCACAACGACAGATTGCCCCAGCTCTTTGGCCAAGCCTGGCGCAATCAAGCGGCCAATAATATCAAGGTTGCCACCGGCCGCAAACGGCACAATCAGCGTGATGGGCTTATTCGGCATTTGTGCCTGAACCAAACCGCCGCTCAAGGCTGACGCTGCCGCGAACGCTAAGACGAGCCGTCGTCTTGTTACCGAGTATTGGGCTGAAGTGTTGTCTCGTTTCATTTGCTTTTGTGGGTTAAGTTCATTCAATCAAAGAGTACTTTTTTAAAGATTAACAGAGCTCGAAGGAATATAGTCACCTTTGCGGCGGCGCAACAAAACTCGGCGAACACGATCCAAGATTCAAAGAATCCCAACTCAACCACAAGCCCTCAATATCAACGTGCAAGAATTGCCGCGCCACATTAGACTATGTGTATTACAGTGATTCTAATGATCGAGTCTTGACTAACGTCAATCGACTAAGTCGGGGCTTAAGGTCAAACAAAAAAATTACGCTTCGGCGGACAGGAGATTCGTTTTGCAACCAACAAATTTGACGGACCCGACCTATTTTCACAAGGTTGTTGACTGCCAGTACGCATGCCCTGCTCACACCCCCGTTCCTGAATACATCCGCTTAATTGGGCAAGGCCGCTACACCGACGCCTATATGATTAATTGGGTCTCTAACGTATTTCCGGGTGTCTTAGGTCGCACCTGTGATCGCCCCTGCGAACCCGCATGTCGGCGTGGTCGCGTCGAAGAAAATAACGGTGACAAACCAGAACCGGTTGCAATCTGTCGCCTGAAGCGTGTCGCGGCTGACAACAAAAGCGATATCAAAAATCGTATGCCTAGCATCGCCGCACCAAATGGCAAACGAATTGCCTGCGTCGGTGCAGGCCCTGCTTCGCTGACTGTCGCACGCGATCTGCTGCCGCTCGGCTATCAGGTCACCGTCTTTGACGGCGAAACCAAAGCCGGCGGTTTTATTCGTTCGCAGATTCCGCGCTTTCGCTTACCTGAATCCGTGATTGATGAAGAAACCAATTACATCCTTGAGATGGGCGTTGACTTTAGAGCGGGTCAGCGCGTTGAGTCACTGAGCGGCTTGATGGCCGAAGGTTATGACGCAGTGTTTGTAGGCTGTGGCGCACCACGCGGGCGCGATCTTGACGTGCCAGGCCGTAAAGAGGCCGCTGCAAACATTCACATTGGTATCGATTGGTTAGCGTCAGTGTCATTTGGTCATGTCACCAGCGTTGGCAAGCGCGTCATCGTCTTGGGTGGTGGCAACACCGCAATGGACTGCTGCCGTTCATCGCGTCGCTTAGGCGGCACTGATGTCAAAGTGATCGTACGCAGTGGTTTCGATGAAATGAAAGCCTCGCCTTGGGAAAAAGAAGACGCCATCCACGAAGGCATACCAATCATCAACTTTCATGTCCCCAAAAGCTTTGAGCACAAAGATGGCAAGCTCATCGGCATGACCTTTGAAGTGGTCGAGGCGAAATACGACGACAAAGGCCGCCGCAGTTTGGTGCCGACGGGTCAGCCAGATGTATTTTTCGAGTGCGATACTGTGCTGTTGGCCGTCGGCCAAGAAAACGCGTTTCCATGGATCGACGAGGCCAGCGGTGTTGACTTCAACAAATGGGGTCAGCCAGTCTTGGGCAACGACTCGTTTCAGTCAACCTCACAGCCAAGCGTCTTTTTTGGTGGCGATGCCGCGTTTGGCCCAAAAAATATTATTACAGCTGTCGCGCACGGACACGAAGCCGCCGTGTCGATTGATCGCTTCTTAAACAAAGAAGATCCCGAAAAGCGCCCCGCCCCTACGACTAATTTGATGTCACAAAAAATGGGCATTCATGAGTGGAGCTATCAAAATGATGTATCTAACGATGCTCGCTTCAAAGTGCCATGGGCTGAGTCTGAAACAGCGCTTGCCAACATTCGTGTCGAGGTTGAATTAGGCTTTGACGCGGCAACCGCATTTAAAGAAGCCAGTCGCTGCCTGAACTGCGACGTCCAAACAGTGTTCAATGCTAAGACCTGCATCGAGTGCGATGCCTGTGTGGACATCTGCCCTATGGACTGCATCACCTTCACCACCAATGGTGACGAGGCGGATCTGCGCGCACGCCTGAAGGCACCTGCGCAAAACCAGACGCAGGACCTCTACGTGTCGGGCGAACTCAAGACCGGCATGGTCATGGTGAAGGACGAAGACGTGTGCCTGCACTGCGGCCTGTGCGCTGAACGCTGCCCGACGGGTGCGTGGGACA
>CALCPT010000074.1 GCA_937897265.1 uncultured Alcaligenaceae bacterium | reverse complement strand
TCGAGTTTGGCGTTGAGCAAAACGGCAGCGTTGCCACCGAAGCGGATACGCGAACCGTCTTTACGACGAACACCCTGTGCCGTACGAACGACAACAGCGTTATAGATTTCGCCTTTTTTGACACGGCCGCGTGGGGCTGCGTCTTTGACGGTAACCTTGATAACATCGCCGATGGCGGCATAGCGGCGCTTTGAACCGCCGAGCACCTTGATACACATCACAGAGCGTGCACCAGTGTTATCGGCCACGTCTAGCGTGGTCTGCATTTGGATCATGATTTTTCCTGTTCCAACTTAATTAACTTGCCCGCCAACCTAAGGGTTAGCATTCAAATTAATCAGTTTTGGTCCCGTTAGGTGCCACAGGGCACCCTAGGCTGAATCTGCTAATTAAAATTTGTACTGACACTGCTTTGCACTGCGCTACTGATACTGCCTAGACATCGCTGTCTACATACCTGCGCTAAATGTTTTTATTCATAAAGGCAGGAAAGTCGTCTAGTATATATCAGGTATTTTTTTTGTGCAAGTCTAGTCAAGATGTGTCATATTAACTATTTGCTCGTTTTTTAAAACTTTTGTTGTATTGGAACCCTAATGTACCCAAAACTGTCGCTTTATATCAACGGTCAGTTCGTCTCAGAAGACGGTCGCACCATGCAAGATGTGATTAACCCAGCTACCCAAGAGGTTCTTGGTAAGTTGCCGCATGCCTCGCAGGCTGACTTAGATGCCGCGTTGCAGGCTGCTGAAAAAGCCTTTGCAAGCTGGAAGAAGTCGTCGCCCATGGATCGTTCGGCCATTCTGCGAAAAGTTGGGCAACTCACACGCGACCGCGCTAAAGACATCGCCCGTAATATGACCCTCGATCAAGGTAAGCCTTTGGCCGAAGCGCTAGGCGAAGTCGTCGGGTGCGCTGATCATTGCGATTGGCACGCCGAAGAGTGCCGCCGCATTTATGGACGTGTGGTACTGCCACGTAGCCCTGACGTTCGGCAATTGGTCCTAAAAGAGCCCATTGGCGTGTGCGTAGCATTTACGCCCTGGAACTTTCCATACAACCAGGCCATTCGCAAGATTTGTGCAGCGATCGGTGCCGGTTGCACCATTATTCTCAAGGGGCCAGAAGACTCACCGAGCGCAGTTATGGCAATTGCGCAGATGTTTCAAGACGCTGGTCTGCCACCGGGTGTCCTCAACCTGGTCTGGGGAGAGCCTGCAAAAGTGTCTGATTACCTGATTCGGTCACCTATCTCACGTAAGGTGTCGTTCACTGGTTCAGTGCCAGTCGGTAAGTTGTTAGCAGGCTTGGCTGGTGCCCACATGAAGCGCGCAACCATGGAGCTTGGCGGGCACTCTCCTGTTCTCGTGTTTGAGGATGCTGACATTGACCGCGCAGCAACGATGTTGGCGAAATTTAAGATTCGCAACGCTGGGCAAGTATGCGTATCGCCCACTAGGTTCTATGTACACAAGAAGGTTTACGACAACTTCTTGGCAAAGTTTACCGACGTTCTGAAGTCAATCAAGGTTGGTAACGGGCTTGATGAAGGTGTTGAGATGGGCCCGCTCGCCCACGAACGTCGCGTGCCTGCCATCGCTCGATTTGTCGAAGATGCACGCAAGCGCGGTGGCCAAGTTGTCATGGGCGGCGACGCTGTTGCAGGAAAGGGTTTCTTCTTCCCTCCAACGGTGATTACGGGGCTTAAGGACGATGCTCTGCTCATGAACGAAGAGCCCTTTGGTCCGATTGCGCCTGTTGTGCCTTTTAGTGATACGGATGAGGTCATCACTCGCGCCAACAGCCTTCCGTTTGGCCTGTCGTCTTATGTCTTTACCAACTCGCTTCAAACGGCAACCAAAGTATCAAATTCGATTGAAGCAGGTATGGTCAACATCAATCACTTTGGTAGCGCCTTGCCCGAGACTCCGTTTGGTGGAATTAAGGACAGCGGCATCGGTAGTGAGGGCGGCACCGAAACCTTTGACGGCTACTTAGTAACAAAGTTTGTCACTCACGTGTAACAGCTTCGTCGTGCACGAGGTGAGCTCGGCCAACGAGGTGAAGTTCGCCCTGTTGGCCGAGTCACTCGGCACAATAAGTACTCAACACAAAGCGTGTTCAATCGCAATTTAAAAGAGCACGACCGCAATAAAAAAGAGCAACGATTTTATTCGTTGCTCTTTTTATTACCTCACCAACCGCGAGATCAAAATTAGATCACACGTGCCGCTTCAATCAACTTTGTCGCAGTCCAAGATTTGGAGCGCGAAATTGGGCGGCCTTCAGCGATTTCTACTGTATCGCCTTCGTTGTACTGATTGGTTTCGTCATGCGCTTTGTATTTTGCAGAGCGCATGATGATCTTGCCAAGCACTGGGTGCTTAACGCGACGCTCAACCATGACGACAATGGTTTTATCCATCTTGTTGCTAACGACTTTACCAACGAGCGTACGCTGACGCTTTGGCTTAGCTGCTTGAGTGGTGGTCATATTATTTTCCGCCCTTCTCAGACAACAACGTATGCACACGCGCGATGTCGCGGCGAACCTTACGGAATTGGCTGTGGTTGGTGAGCTGCTGAGTTGCCCGCTGCATACGCAGTCCGAACTGAGCCTTCAACAGGCTCTCGAGTTCTTGACCGAGTTCAGCAGCAGATTTAGCACGAAGTTCGCTTGCTTTCATATCGATTCCTTTTGACCCTTAGGCACCAATGTGCCGCGAGACGAAGGTGGTTGCAATAGGAAGCTTGGCGGCGGCAAGGCGAAACGCCTCACGTGCCAAATCTTCACTAACGCCTTCCATTTCGTACAGCACTTTGCCGGGCTGAATTTCAGCAACCCAATACTCTGGAGAGCCCTTACCATTTCCCATGCGAACCTCTGCAGGCTTCTTTGAAATTGGTTTGTCCGGGAAGATTCGTATCCAAATACGACCACCGCGCTTAATATGCCGCGTCATTGCACGACGAGCTGCTTCAATTTGTCTCGCAGTTAGCCGACCCCGTCCAATTGCCTTCAGACCATACTCTCCGAAACTAACTTTTGCCCCGCGAGTTGCTAGACCGGTGTTTCTACCTTTCTGCTCCTTGCGATACTTTCTTCTGGCTGGTTGTAGCATCTTTTACTCCTTGACGTCCGGCTTCACTGCGGCATCACCCGCTGGAACGATCGGCTTGCGTACGCGTTTAACGGCGGCTTTTTCGGGGGCTGCCACAGGTGCGCCCGCATTTGCTGAATCAGCCTTTTTTGCGACACTACGTCGAGCCGGCTTTGTATCTGAATCAACA
>CALCPT010000073.1 GCA_937897265.1 uncultured Alcaligenaceae bacterium | reverse complement strand
CGTCCAACACCCCTAAACTCTGACAATCCTTGCGCAATGGCAGCATCACTGACGCCAAGCTCTGTCGCCACTGCAATCGCCGCCAACGCGTTGAGCACGTTGTGAACCCCTGGAAGGTTCAAACTGATCGCCAGTGGACTGAGCTCACCTTCGCGTGTTTGACGTCGCACGTCAAACTGCATGCGGGTACCAAGCGCCTTGACGTTTGTCGCCACCACCTGAGCATCAGGCGACAACCCATAGGTTGTAATGGGCCGAGAAATAAACGGGATAATTTCACGCACGTTGGCGTCGTCAGCGCAAACAATCGCGCTGCCGTAAAAGGGTAGTCGTTGGGTAAATTCGACGAAAGCACTTTTAAGTTTCGCTAAATCATGCCCATAGGTATCCATGTGATCAGCATCGATGTTGGTAATGATCGCCATCACCGGAAGCAAATTCAAAAACGATGCATCTGATTCGTCTGCTTCGACAACGATAAAGTCACCCTGACCCAAGCCAGCGTTCGCTCCAGCGGCGGTCAGTCGACCACCGATCACAAAGGTTGGATCGAGTCCGCCTGCCGCCAACACGCTGGCAACCAGACTCGTCGTGGTGGTTTTGCCGTGCGTACCTGCAACAGCAATACCTCTCTTAAGTCGCATCAATTCAGCCAACATGACTGCGCGAGGCACCACTGGGATGCGTGCTTGACGCGCGGCAATCACCTCGGGATTGTTATTGGCCACAGCCGTCGAAGTCACAAGCGCATCGGCACCCGCAATATTTTCAGCCTGATGGCCAAGCGCGATACGCGCTCCCAGACTCGCCAAGCGTTGTGTCGCAGCAGAATCTGCGAGGTCCGATCCTGATATGCGGTAGCCTAAGTTCAACAGCACCTCTGCGATGCCACTCATCCCAGACCCGCCAATGCCAACAAAGTGAATGTGTTCAATGCGGTGTTTCATGCTGTCGCCCCCGCAAGTTCTTCGCAAATATCTGCAATGCGTTGCGCGGCCTGAGGGCGCGCATGGACGCGTGCACGTTGTGCTACACCGCAGAGCTCTTGGCGACTGCGCGCAAGCAACCACTGACTAAGGGTATCGGGTGTTAACTCTTTTTGCTGGATGAGCCAGGCGGCCATATCATGACTTAAAAAACGAGCGTTGGCCGACTGATGATCGTCAACAGCATGGGGGTAAGGGACAAACAGGGCGGCGACTCCGGCGGCAGCAACCTCGGCCACCGTCATCGCACCTGCTCGACAAATCAATAAATCGGCTTCAGACAATGCGTCTGCAATATTTTCAATAAACGGCACGCAGCTCGCACTGACGCCAGCCTGATCATACGCGGCTACCAACGTTGCGAGATGCTGTGCGCCAGCCTGGTGGGTCACGCTCGGGCGCTGCACCAACGGGATCAAGGCCAGGGCCTTTGGAAGTAAGTCATTCAGTGCAGTCGCTCCTAAACTACCGCCAAGCACTAGCACACGTAAGGGCCCAGAGCGATTCTCGTACCGCTGCTGAGGATCGGCCAAAGCCGCGACATCCTGCCTGACTGGGTTTCCTACCACTTCGGCACCTTCGATTGCCTTTGGAAAACCAACTAAGACGCGCTGCGCAATGCGTGACAGCCAACGATTGGCCATTCCTGCAATAGCATTTTGTTCATGTAGCACCAAAGGTTTAGCGCGCAGAGCACTCACAACCCCACCAGGAAAGGCCACATAACCGCCCATCCCGAGTACAACATTTGGACGAATCGTTGAAAACTGTTGCCATGCTTGCAACAGAGCACTCAGCAATAAGAAAGGAGCTTGAAGATTGGCAACTAAACCCTTTCCACGAAAGCCCGCAAAACGCAACGCAGCAAGCGAATAACCGGCAGCGGGTACTAGCTTGCCCTCCATTTTGTCGGGATTGCCCAACCAGCAAACCGTCCAACCACGCGCACGTAAAACATCAGCCACAGCCAGACCGGGCATGATGTGTCCGCCCGTACCGCCTGCCATGATCAACACTACTGGTGAGTGCGCGGTCATGAGCGAACCCCTCGCATCATGTTGCGATTCTCAAAGTCAACCCTTAACACCAAGGCGATTGCGCACAAATTCATCACGATCCCAGTGCCGCCATAACTCACCAGCGGCAAGGTCAAACCTTTTGTGGGAAGTAAGCCCAGACACACACCAATATTGATGAACGACTGAACCCCAAACCAGATTCCGACACCTTGTGAAACGAGCCCACCAAAGGGGCGTTCCATCGCGATGGCTTGGCGTCCAATTTCAATACAACGATGAACTAACACGCCGAATAAGGTGATCATCAATAAAATGCCAACAAATCCGAGCTCTTCTCCGATCACAGCCATGATGAAATCAGTGTGCGCCTCTGGTAAGTAGTGGAGCTTTTCTACGCTTCCGCCCAGTCCAACACCAGTCCATTGTCCTCGACCAATCGCCACCAGCGAGTGAGAGAGCTGATAAGAATCCTTCAGTACATTTTCTGGATTCCAAGGATCTAAATAGGCAAAGATGCGTCGCGTCCTGAAAGGAGATAGCCAGATAATCAGCGCAAAGGCAGAGGTCAATAGCAGGGCGATACCTGAAAAAATGTGAGCGTTGATGCCACCTAAAAACAAAATCCCCATCGATATCGCGACCACCACGATCACTGCACCTAAATCAGGCTCTTTGAGCAATAGCCCAGCCACGGCAGCCAGCGCCACCGCGATCGGCAAAAAACCACGCAGGGTGCTGTGCATCTGATCTTGCTTGCGTATGGTGTAGTCGGCTGTAAATAGCAAGGCAGCGAGCTTCATCAACTCAGAAGGCTGAAAGGTAACTGGGCCAACAGGTAACCATCGCATTGCGC
>CALCPT010000072.1 GCA_937897265.1 uncultured Alcaligenaceae bacterium | reverse complement strand
CTGTGAGCCCTGACAGATTGGCCTCGCCCGCATCCTCTTCTGCGCCGAACAAAAAGATATCCCACTGAAACCGCAGTGCACTTGACCGATCACCTTGCTCGTGGAAGCGAATGATATGTCCGTTTGGATTGCCAGAGCTCTTTTTGCCATCAACGTCTGTGTAGGCGCGTGGGTTTGCAGCATCAACCTTAGCTGGGTTGCGATTGGCAGCATCGCTGTTGGTCAGCGCAAAATAGATTTCGCCGTTCTTGTGATTGACGGCGCCCCATTCAGGGCGGTCCATCGGTGTTGCGCCCACGGCGTCAGCCGCCAATCGGGCATTCACCAAAACATCGGCCTGGTTGGCAAAGGAGTACTTGGCATACGATGCAATTCTAGGATCCTTCACGGTCAGTTCAAGCCATTGACCTGTACCGTCTGCTTTAAATTGCGCCACAAACAGTTTGCCTTCGTTCAGGTATTTATCACCAACTGTCATGCCACCGCCCACGTCTTGAGGATTCCAGACTGCGGCGCTCACAAACTTATAGATATACTCATTGCGGGTATCGCACCCCATGTAAAACGCGAGAGGCTCTCCGCCCTTAGGGGTTCCGCAAACCGCCGCTTCATGCGCGAAACGTCCGAGCGCCACACGTTTTGCTGCAGTTGCATCACGCGTCACAGGATCGATTTCAACAATAAAGCCAAAGGTGTTCGCTTCGTTTCTAAAATCTTGTGCTGCCGAAACGCCGCTTGCCGCTAAGTTCCAGCGCGTGAAGCGATTATCCGAGTCTGATACGGTGTGCCACCCCTGACCTGAGGCTTTAGGGCTTTGTGGATTCAGTGGCGCACTCACCACTCCGTAACGCTTGAGCGATGTCTGCGACTTGGCGTCAAGCGGTGCAGCGCCGGGGGCAATCTGAAAGTATTTTGCCCAATTCTCTTCGCATGTCAGGTACGTGCCCCAGGGCGTTTTGCCGTGTCCGCAGTTATTTAACGTACCGCGAACCTTCTCACCTTTAGGGTCAAACGCCGTCACCATCAAGGCTTGGATATTTTTTAAGTCAGCGGACGGCCCTGTTACAGGCATCGGAGTTTGCGCTGTCAGGCGGCGGTTAAGCGGCGAGTCGAGTCGATAACTCCATCCCTGTGAGCCTTTGATCATTTCAACAATTGAGACACCGTGCAGGTTGATCTCTTTGAGTACCTCGAGCTCAGGACGTGAGCCCAAATCCCAAGCGCCGAATTGATCAAACTTTTTACCTTGCTTGCCGTTTGAAGTCTGACCCTTGGGGTGCAACAGATGAGATTCAGCCGAGCTTTCGTGATTGACGACTAGCAGCGCGCGCCCGGTATCGCGTTCTGAATATTGACCCTTTTCATCGATATAGAAAATATCCATGCCGTCGTGTTGATCACCGATGCGTGCAGACCAATCGTCAAGTTCAAGGCCTTGATTAGAAAACGCCGACACTTTATCGGTAAGCGGGTCACCAGAGGCGTGCAAAATCTTATAGCTATATCCCGGCGGCAACTGCACTGAGTCAAGTATGCTTTTTTGTACCGAAGGAAACCCCAGCGAGACTGCCGAGCCAGAACCACTCGCTGCAGTTGTTGCGTTGGCGAACGGTATCAGGGCGTCAGACAAAAGCCCGACTCCTGTTAAACCGATAACGCCACGAATCAAATTTCGACGCGAAGGATTTTGCAGAGAAGCCGACAACACGGCCTGAAAATGCGGCTCGGTAGAGGGATTATCGGTGTCAGTGTCAGTGTCGATTGGGCGCATGGAGGGGCTCTTGAATCAAGGGAGTTAAGTTCGCCATCAAAACACGCCAAAATGACAGATTGATGACGAATATTTAACGTTGCATCAACGCATTTGAC
>CALCPT010000071.1 GCA_937897265.1 uncultured Alcaligenaceae bacterium | reverse complement strand
TGCGGATCGACGAGCGTAAGCGAACCATGCGTCAAACGCTTCAAAAGCTTAATCAATAAACGTCCTGACCAGCGCAAACGGGTCGAAGACAGCGAAAGTTCTTGTTCGTTCAGATTCATTTTCGAACCGTAAAATTATGGGTGACTTCGTCGGCTGGCAAAGCCGGCACAGGCCTATATTTTGCTTGGCGCCGCCACAGTTTAAAAGCTTGTACATGAATACGTAGCATCACCCCAACGGTCATCATGGGCATCGTCAAAAATGCAGCCAATAGTGCACGGGTGCGCAAGGGTTGTGGTTGCACGACGATCGCTGTGCGCAGCAAAGGCTGAGTCTCTTGCTCATCGTCAAAATAATCAATGGCTAGCCGTGGCTGGCCAGCACGCTCATCAAGCTCAAACTGATAGTGCCCTGCTACATCGCAAAACGGCGACACATGAAACACCTTTTGACACGCAAGCGTAGTGGTAGCCTCGATCGGCGCAAGGTTTGGTGCGGTCAAAACATATTGATGACGCTGCCCAAAAGTATTGTTCACTTCGGCCACAAGAGCACGCAGCGCACCCGCGCGGTCATGCACCAACCAAAAACTTACGGGGTTAAACACGTAGCCCAACACTCTTGGAAAACACTGCAACCAAACTGCGCCTATCTCAATATGAACGCCACTCGTGACGAGTGTGCGCGACAGCCATTGCATCAGATCAGAACCATCGCGCGCGCCATGGTCTTGGGCTCGAAAACTAATCGGCCGCGCACACTCAAAACCAAACAACCAACTGGTGCTGCGCGCTAACTGGGCCGGCTGATCGATACGTAAGCGCAAGCAAAATACCCGATACACAAAGCGGTGGATAAAGGGGCGCAGACGCGCGTGCATCACACGCCCCCGACACAACAAGAGCGCGCACTCAGTCATAGACCGCCTGCCAAGGAGGAGTCACATCAAAGTCACGCGCCACACGCAAAGCAGATTTCAATCCATCCTCATGAAAACCAAACCCACTCCAGGCGCCACAAAACCAAGTTCTTTGCTGACCCTGAAGCTTAGGGACGTCTTGCTGCGCCCTGCTCGCGGCTTGATCCAAGACTGGATGTTCATAGGAAAAGCGCGCTAACACTTTAGAAGGCTCTGGAGCTTGGTGAGGATTCAGTGTCACAACAACTGGAGTCTCAAACGGCAACGGCTGCAACTGGTTGTCGATTTTCTTCCCGTCGGCGACATGCCGCCGGGTCGTGCGCCCCGGTCTTTCAATCCTCTGGTACCGTTACGGGCAGTGTCAGAAAGTCAGTCGTCACTGGCGGAAAGCATGCCAAAGCCTACTGTAAAATCAAGTGAGATTCGAAAGCGGGCCAAGCCGCTGGAACTGGAACTATTGAACAGCGTCACTGACTGGCTGGTAGCAGCCACCGCAGCGGCAGTCGGCCGGGGAGATTCGGCCAG
>CALCPT010000070.1 GCA_937897265.1 uncultured Alcaligenaceae bacterium | reverse complement strand
CACTTTGAAGCGTGTCGGATTTTTACCCAGCGCCATGAGTGCGGGTTCGTCATCGCCAATCGCGCGCAGCAAACGCCCGAGTGGACTCTTGGTCAGACGGACCGTGCCCCAGGCCACGAAGGCCGTGACGGCGAGCAAAACAAAAAACAGCAAGATGTCGGACATCCCGGGACCAAACGAGGCGAAGAGTTTGGGAATGCCCGGCAGGCCTTGCACGCCCTTGGTCAGCCATTCTTCTTGTTGAATCGTGATGCGAACTGCCTCTGAAAAACCCAGCGTGACAATTGCCAGATAGTCTTCGCGTAGCCGCAAAGATAGTAACCCAATGGGTAAGGCAGCGAACCCGGCCAGCAAGGTTGCGCAGATAAAAGAGATCAGCAGTGGTACACCGGCAAGGGCCAATAGCGCAGAGGTGTAAGCCCCGATCGCAAAAAACGCCACAATGCCAAAATTGACTAGGCGAGTTAAACCGAACTGCAGGTTTAGCCCTAGGGCCAGCAACGCATAGATGAGCGAGACGATGCCAATCGCGACAAAGTAGGCGATCATGCGATATCCCGGTTGATCAAACGTTGCACCTTTGCCATTGTCCTACCTGACTAACTCGGTTCGACCCATCAAACCAGAGGGCCGTATCAACAGCACGAGGGCCAAAACGCCAAAAGACAAAACCAATTTGTACGATGGTCCAAGCAAGGGAACAGAAAGCTCTTGCGCGACGCACATGATCAGTGCGCCCAAGACGGCACCGACCGGACTACCAATTCCGCCAAGCACCATCGCCGCAAAGGCTGGTATCAAATGGTCCCAACCCAGTTCAGGCATCACAACCGCTTTCATCCCAAGCAGCACACCACCAATCGCTGAAATCATACCGACCAGCAGCCATAAGCCAATCATCAAACTACGAGCGCGGATACCGCTCGCGCGCGCCAAATCTGGATTGTCAGAGACGGCGCGTAATTGCCGACCAAAACTGGTTTTGTACAGCAGAAAAAAGACGAGTAACAAACACACGAGGGCGGCTGCCGCAATATTGAGATCAGAGGGCAGAATGCGAACACCATCGAAATTCCAGGCGCGAACAAGCGGCAGTTTGAAATTGCGTTGATCGTGGCCCGCAAAAAATGAGATCACGCTACGCAACAAAAATCCGAGCCCAATCGCAGCTAATAGCGAGGCAATCATGGGTTGTCGCGCAAGTTTTTTAAAAATTAACTCGTAAGAGATCACCGAGATGATGGCGGTACTTAAGGCTGCCAACACAGTGGCGCCAAGCAAGGACGAGACTCCGAGCGCCTGCAGGATCACCGCGGTGTAGGCGCCTGTGGTCATGAGATCGCCCGTCGCGGCGTTTGGAAACCGATTGACGCCCATCACGAGTGTCATGGCCAAGGCCGGTAAGGCGACTACTAGGCCTTCAATGACACCGTTGATGAGCAGGTTTAAGAATTGAATCAAAACATTACAAGCTTATGCACCGGAAGCGATTGATACCACATCGCGACGCACGAGCTCACCTTTTTCGATGACGTAGACGCCAAAGTCAGGGGTGACATCACCAAACTTATCAAAGTCGAGTTTGCTTGAGGCGCCCTCGTAATTGATTTTTTCTTTTTTCGCCAGCAGCGCTTTACCTTCGGCAAACGTATAGACTGCGGTCCCACCTGGGTTGCCGACTTCACGAATTTTTGCATTGACTTGCGCGACCGTTGCGCCGGGGCCCGCGGCCTCGATAGCAAGCCCTAACACAATGGCCATGTCGTAGGTCATGGCGGCGTAGACGTTGGTAGAGCCTGCCTTGCCCGTTGCCTTGGTGTACATCTTATCGAAGTGAGCGTAAGACGCGCTCTTTTCGTTTGAGACGCTATCGACCGAAATCAGGCCTTCACAGACTTCATTGCCTAAGGCCTTGACCAGATCAGGGTTTGCAGCCCAGCCCGGCATGATCCATTTGACCGGCACACCAGACTGAAACCATTCGCGCAAAATAATAGTCGAGTCAGGCAAATAAGAGCCCGTAACAATGACATCTGGCTTTGCATCGAGGATTTTTTGTAGTTCGCTACGATAGCTTGGCCGATTGGGTTCGTATGTCACATGGGCGACCACTTTGCCACCCGCGGCCTCCCATGCCTTGGTGAAGCCCTGCGTGTTGCCTAGGCCCGAAGCATTGTTAAAGGCCATGGTGGCGGGGCGTTTATAACCATTCTTTTTGCAAATCTCGGCAAACGCTTGACCGAAACGATCGTTAGTGGCTTGGTAGCGCCAGACCAAATCTTTGGTATCAAGATTCGAGATCGCTGGCGCACCTGAGGTGTTCATTTGAATAATGTTGGCGGCGTCAGTGAGAGGCATGACGGCAAGCGTGACCCCCGAGGCCCAAGTACCCAACAGCGCCTGAACCTTGTTAATTTCAATCAGTTTCTTTGCAGCTAAGACAGCGGCATCGGGCTTGGTCTGACCGTCTTCGGTAAATAATTCGAGTTTGACGCCACCTGCACCACCGGCTGCATTAATTTCATCAACCGCCATGCGAATCGCTTGTTGCATACCAGGGCCATAGGGGCTGCCTGCACCCGTGACAGGGCAAAGACTGCCAACCTTAAATACGCCGCTCGCCTGAGCCAGTGCCAAGCCGGGCAACATTTGCAACGCTGCGCTCGTGGCTGACAGTTTCAGTAGGTTTCTACGATTCATGTTGCGGTCTCCGAAAAATTAAAGTGAAGTTTTGTAGGTTTTGCCATCTTTAATGATGACTTCAATGTGATCACCTTGGCCCAGCAAGCAGCTAATGTCGGTGAGCGGGTTGCCATCCACCACCAACAGGTCCGCAATTGCACCGACTTTGACCACGCCTAGTTTGTCGGTCATTCTGATGATTTCAGCGCCAACTAACGTCGCCTGTTGAATTGTCATGCCATTGCCCAGAATATCTGCGCGCAACTTCAACTCTTCAGATTGATGGCGATGTAACGCGCCGAGCAGGTCTGTGCCCAGGCCCATCTTGACGCCAGCTTTTGCTAAGATTTCGAGCGCTTTTTTGCCATCGCCCCGCACAGCTTCAATCTTGGCGACTGACTCAGGCGGAAACCCAAGCCCGAGCCCTTCGTTGGCTAACGCCTCGTAGGTAATCAGGGTGGGCACCATGAAGGCTTGGTGATCGTGCATGACTTGAGCCGTCGCGGCATCCACCAAGTTGCCGTGTTCGATGGTGCGAACGCCGAATTGCACGGCTCGGGTAATGGCTTGTGGCGTGTAGGCGTGACCCATGACGTAGGTGCCCGCGTTTGACGCCTCTTCAACGATGGCGCGGATTTCGGCTTCTGAGTAGCCCAAGAAGTGGATTGGATCATTGGGCGAAGCAACACCGCCTGAGGCCATGATTTTGATCTGTGTGGCACCTTTTTGAATTTCTTCGCGAACCGCCAAGCGCACGTTATCGACACCGTCGACCACGCGTCCGATATTGCCGACTTTTTGCACGCAGGCACAAGGGTCAAGAATATCGTTGCGTGCTCTGAAGTCGCCGTGTCCGCCGGTTTGCGACAGCGCTCGACCAGCCAGAAAGATACGTGGGCCGTCAACGATGTCGGTACGCGTGGCCTCAGACAGCGCCCAGTCGGCCCCGCCTGCATCGCGCACCGTGGTAAAGCCGCGCATCAGGATGCCAGCCAAAATCGGCACAGCCCGTAGCGTGGCCAAGGCGTTAGGCAGATTGGCATTTAAGCCCAGGTTTAGTTGCGAGGCCACAATGTGTGTGTGACAGTCGATCATGCCCGGCATCACTGTTTTCCCTTTTGCGTCAATAATGTGAGCGCCAACGGGGGCTGTCAGTTTAGGGCCGATCTGCGTAATGTGGCCGTCTTGCACCAACACGTCGGCAGGCGCGAGGGTCAGATTTACGACGTCAAGGACGTTACCGCCTTGAATCAATAAGTTGTTCATATTGGGCTTTTAAGGGTGATCGCTAGGGGTAAGCCCGATTATTCCACAAGCGGCAGAACTTTCGGTTAAAAAGGAGTCAATCTTTGCATGGAAATAATTCGCTGTTATGTCTGCCACACCTCCTGAAAGCCCGCGCGTTCGCCGTCCACCGACTCGACCCTCCTTTGATCCGATGACCCAACCCTGGGTACCCTCGTCTTTGAAGTTTGGGCCGGTTCCTGCTAAACACTTAAATCCTGCTTGGTTGCGCACGGTCTTGTCTGAAAATATTGAACGTCCGCTCGATATCCCAAATGAGTCGTTGCGGCGTATGCCGGGACGTGAGGGCACCCCCGTTGAAGCAGCAGTCTTAGTCCCAATCGTGATGCGTCCCGAGGGCTTGGCGGTGCTGTTAACCCAGCGCACGGCTCACTTAAACGATCATGCAGGGCAGATCAGTTTTCCAGGTGGGCGTTGCGAGGCTAGTGATGTCGACGTACAGGACACCGCATTACGTGAGACCGAAGAGGAAACGGGCTTGATGCGTGAGCACATTGAGTGCTTGGGCGGCTTGCCGCGGTACATCACTGGTTCTGGGTTCGCCATTAATCCGGTGACCGCCTTAGTGCGCCCAGGCTTTACCTTGGCCCCCGATGAGTTTGAGGTCGCCGAAGTATTTGAAGTGCCGTTAGCGTTTTTGACCGACCCGGCGAATTACCGTTTTCATCAGGCGCATTTGCCCGATGGCGGGTTACGACAGTTTTACTCGATCCCCTATAACCAGTTTTTTATTTGGGGTGCCACGGCGGCGATGTTGCTTGGGCTGTGTCAGGTGTTGTCCGAGGCAGCTGCCGAGAGTTGAACGCCGTTGTGTGAACGCAGGTCGCGTGAGCGCCTGTGTGAGATCAGTAGACGCAAAACCTTCAAGCGGCCTCTAGTGAGACTGAGTCGACGGTGTGATTCAAACCTCAGTAAGACTCGTGCGCCGCTTTGGCTTGAACGAGCCTGACGTACAACGCATGGCGACCAGCGTCGATTTCGTTGCGCGCTAACGCGGCAAGCACTCCGCAGTTCGGTTCGCGTTGATGCGTGCAGTTATAAAAACGACATTCGGGGATATGCGCGTCGAACTCAGGAAACCCTCGCTCGATCTCTTCACGGTCAAGATGCAGCAGACCAAACCCTTGAAAGCCGGGCGAATCTATCAAATCCCCCCCGGCCTCTGGCAGATGATAAAGACGGGTACTTGTGGTGGTGTGTTTGCCTGCACCGAGTGCCACCGAGTGCTCGCGTGTGGCAGCCAAGGCCAAAGGCACCAACGTATTGAGCAAGGTGGATTTGCCCATCGCGCTTTGCCCCAACAGCAACGAGGTTTGCCCCGTTAGCAAGGGCAAAATGGTCGACATCACTTGCGCAGTGTCCTTTGCACAGATATCAATGATTTTGACGCCTAGCTTGTAAAAGGGCGCAAGCTTCGCGCGCGCGGCGGGTAAGCCGTCTAGCAGATCCACTTTATTGAGCAAGATGATTGGGGTGATGCCGGCAGACCAAGCGCCGGCAAGCGCACGACCCAGCAGGTCGTCTGAAAACGCGGGGGCTACCGCGATCACAAGTAACAGTTGGTCGACGTTGGCCGCAAACTGCTTGCTACGATTTTCATCTGATCTGAATAATAAATTTTTACGCGGCAAGACAGACTCAAGCGAACCTTCGTCTAAGCCTTGCCTGGTGAGTTCAACATAGTCGCCCACCGTCGCCTCATTTTTTTTACCGCGCGGAAAGCACTTGATCAGAGACTGGTCTTGCAGCTCGACCGTGTAGTGTCGGCCGTGTGCTGCAATGACGCGCCCCTGCGTGCGTTCAGTCATGACGCAAGCAAATGCCGGATACGAATCGACACGGGCGGATGACTGTCATAAAAGGCCGAGTGGACGGGGTCTGGCGTCAGTGTGGAGGCGTTGTCATCTACCAGTTTGACCAGAGCCGAAACCAGTTGCTCGGCCGAGCTTTGCTGAGTTGCAAAGTGATCGGCTTCGAACTCGTCTTTGCGAGAAAACCAGCTAAACAATGGCGTTAAGGCAAAGGTGAAGACAGGGATCACCATAAAAAACAGCAACAAGGCCATGCCATCGTTACGTCCGCCTAACTGGGGGATCACGCCTAGATCGGTGTAAAACCAACTCTGTTGGGCGATCCAACCCAAGATCGCAAAGAAGAACAAGGCGCCTGCAAAACTGAAGACGAGTCGCTTCAGGATATGCTTGTGCTTAAAGTGCCCGAGTTCGTGCGCTAACACAGCAATGATCTCGTCAGGTGTCAGGCGTGCGAGTAAGGTGTCAAAGAACACGATGCGGCGCGCTTTACCAAAGCCCGTGAAATAGGCGTTGCCATGCGCCGAGCGCTTCGACCCATCCATCACAAACAAGCCATTGAGCGCAAAGCCGCAACGGTCGGCTAGGGCACGAATACTGCTGGCAAGTGTTTCGTCAGTCAGTGGTGTGAACTTATTAAAAAATGGTGCAATCCAGGTCGGAAAAATAAACAGCACCAGCAGATTGAAGCCGGACCAGAGCCCCCAAGCCCAAAGCCACCAATAGGTGCCGGCCTCGGCCATCAACCATAACACCGCGGCCAGTAGGGGGAGCCCCAAGGCCAAGCCGAGCAAAAGCCCTTTGAGCAAATCGCTGACAAACAACCTCGGGGTCATGCGGTTAAAGCCAAACTTGGCCTCAAGCTTAAATTGACGATAAATCGAGAAGGGCATACCAAGTACGCCAAGCAGTACGCTAACGACCACGATCAGTAACACCTGCCTGAACAAGTCGTGGGTGGTGAGCGAACTGACCCAAAGATCAATGGTTTGCAAGCCACCTAACAAGGTTAAACCCACTAACACCGCCGCATCAAACACCAACTCAAGCATGCCTAAGCGTACTCGCGCCGTTGTGTAGTCTGCCGCCTTTTGGTGACTTGCCAAGCCAATGCGAGTCGCGAACTCGGCAGGTACCTCAGCCCGATGCGACATCACATGGCGTATTTGGCGAGTGGCGAGCCATAGACGCACACCAACCATGGCGAGCAAAAAAACAACAAATAAGAGTGTCAGCATAAGACCTGTTGGCCACGTGGCCGTGTGTGAGAAAATCACGGTTTAAACGGATTGATTATATGGCTAACACTCGCGCTCAGGCTGCAACAAAGCAAACTACCAAGTCCCACCCAAATGAGTTTCGCTTGGTTTGGCTTGATATGGAAATGACAGGGCTGGATCCCGAAAAAGAGCGCATTATTGAGGTTGCCGTAGTGATTACTGAGCCCGATCTGACCATCGTGGCCGAAGGCCCGGTACTGGTCGTGCACCAGCCCGATAGTTTGCTTGATGCGATGGATAGCTGGAATAAATCCACCCACGGCAAAAGTGGCCTGGTTGAGCGGGTCAAAGCCTCAGTGCTGACAGAGTCTGCAGTCGAAGAACAGTTAATTGCTTTTATGGCGCAATACGTGCCTGCGGGTAAGTCACCGCTCTGTGGCAATACGGTCAGTCAAGACCGACGGTTTATGTTTAATTACATGCCCAAGCTTGAGCAATTTTTTCACTATCGCACAATTGATGTCAGCACAATAAAAGAACTTGCACGGCGCTGGAAGCCCGAGTTATTGAAAGGCTTTGAAAAGCACAGCAAGCACGAAGCCCTGGCAGATATTTATGAGTCGATCGACGAACTCAAGTATTACCGCGAGCATTTCCTCAAGGGTTGAGGGGTAATCAGGGCTTGCCCTTGGCCAGCCATTTGAGCAGGCCGGCAAAGAGCACCGGCTTGTAGTCGATGGCGAGGTCCGCCGGCAGCCCGGAAAAGCGCTGCAGGTGCAGGTAGGCGAACGGGGAGATCAGATCGAAATGGAAGGTGAGGTGCTTCATGGGGGTGACCACTCAAGAGGCAGCTGCCGGCACAAGACCGGCGCGGTGCATGATCTTCTGCCACACGACACGGTGCTCCCGGTCGCTCTGGCGACCCCAGGCGATGATCTCGTCGATGGTGCGGTAGCAACCCTGGCACAGGCCCGAAGCCGCGTCCATGCGGCAGACCGAAATGCAGGGTGACGGCGCAGGTGCCGCCGTCGATTGCGCCAGCACCGCGAGCTCGGCGAGCGTCTGGGCCGGCGTCATGCGCTCACCTGCACAGCCACCACGTCCGCGACCGGGGCCTGCGTGAGTGGCTCGAGCGCAGCAG
>CALCPT010000069.1 GCA_937897265.1 uncultured Alcaligenaceae bacterium | reverse complement strand
TGACTGGAGTTCAGACGTGTGCTCTTCCGATCTAAGGTTCTCTCAAGAGGGCCTTTATTTTTTTGAGATGTCGAATAACCAAGAAACTTCACCCTCCTTTGCTCTAAATCAACTTCCCCACATTTGCCTGTCGTCACCACGGCTCAATTCCGACTAAGTTAGGTCATATCGACTTAGGGACGGACTCATGTGGTTTCAGACGCTAGATATTCTTGGTAAAAAACTCATACCAATCGTGCAAGGCGGCATGGGGGTTGGAGTCTCGGCGCACCGCCTTGCAGGAGCCGTTGCCCGCGAAAATGGCGTGGGTACGATCGCTAGTATCGATTTGCGCCATCATCATCCTGATCTTGCAGAACAAACCGAGCATTGCCGCGACCGCGATCAGATTGATCGGGCCAACTTAATTGCCCTTGATCGCGAGATCAAAGCGGCCAAACGACTAGCTGAAGGCAACGGCGCTATCGCAGTCAACATTATGAAGGCGGTGCGACAACACCCTGCCTTGGTACAGCAGGCGTGCGAAAGCGGCGCAGATGTCTTAGTGATGGGCGCAGGTCTGCCACTTGATCTGCCTGACATGGTGGCTGATTTTCCGCAAATGGGTTTGATACCCATTTTGTCTGAAAGCCGTGGCGTGGCGATTGTGATGAAAAAATGGCTTAAAAAGGGGCGCTGCCCTGACGCCATTGTGATTGAGCACCCGGGTCACGCTGGCGGCCACTTGGGCGCCAACAAGGTCGAAGACCTGCACGCACCGCGTTTTGAATTTGATTTAGTCCTGAACGATTGCCAAGCCCTCTTTGCTGAACTGGGGTTAGGTAAAGATGCGCCGCCTCTAATCCTAGCCGGTGGCATTGACTCTCACGAAAAAGTTCGTCATTGGTTAGGCGCGGGGGCAAGTGCCGTGCAACTTGGCACCGCCTTTGCCGTCACCCAAGAGTGCGATGCGCACGATGAGTTTAAGCGCGTGCTGATCAATGCGACCCCTGCAAACATGGTCGAGTTTATTAGCGTTGCCGGCCTGCCAGCCCGGGCAGTCGCCACCCACTGGCTAAAGCAATATCAACGACATGAGCCGCGCATGCAAGCCTGCGCTAAAGCAGACCCACGCCGTTGTGCACAGCGAATGGATTGTCTGACTCAATGCGGCCTGCGCGATGGCTTAGCAAAGATTGGTCAATTTTGTATTGATCTGAAATTGGCATCCGCCTTAAAAGGCGATGTGCAAAAGGGTTTATTTTTCAGAGGCGCCGGAACACTACCCTTTGGCAAAGCGGTACGTTCGGTGCGCGAGCTGATTGAATATTTAATGTATGGCACGTTTCCTGCAGCGCTTGATTTCACGACCACGTGTTTTAAAAATATTCACATGGCCGCAGAACTTGAGCCAGATGCCTTGCGCAATTCTCCAGTCGTTGCTTCAGCATAAAAATCCTCATGCCTCCTCAATATTCCCATCTCGCAGGCGTCGAATTTGATCCCGAGGTAATCGCCCGCTACGATGGTAGCGGCCCGCGTTATACCTCGTACCCAACTGCAGATCGCTTCATCGAAGGGCCCATCGTGGCACAATACGTCACCGCGTTGCATAAGCGTCAAGACGCACGCTCAGGCGCTGCGTTGTCGCTGTATGTGCACCTGCCTTTTTGCGATACGGTTTGCTATTACTGCGCTTGCAACAAGATTGCCACCAAAGACCGTGGGCGTGCCGATGTCTATCTCGACTATCTCGAGCTCGAAATCGCCCTCATCCGCGCCGAGTTTTCAGCCGCGCCTAAAGTGACACAACTGCACTTGGGCGGTGGCACACCCACCTTTTTAACCAATGCGCAACTCAGTCGCCTCATGCAGATGCTCAAACAAGCGTTTGCCTTCACGCTTGATGCCGAGTGTTCAATTGAGATTGATCCGCGCAAGCTCAATGACGGCACGCTTGAATTACTGGCGGATCACGGCTTTAACCGCATGAGTATCGGCGTGCAGGATCTTGACCCAGCGGTGCAAAAGGCCGTCAATCGTCTACAGCCTGCAGAGCTCACACAAACCGTTCTCGAAAAAGGTCGTGCCCTGGGCTTCAGCTCGATTAATCTGGATTTGATTTACGGCTTACCCAAACAATCTGTTAGCACAATGCAGGCCACCCTTAGCACAGTCTTAACCTGGCGCCCTGAGCGCATTGCGCTCTACAGCTACGCCCACTTGCCTGAACGCTTTATGCCGCAACGACGCATTGCGAACGCTGACATTCCTAGCGCGACCGAAAAACTCGCCATGCTTAAGCTCGCTGTCACTACATTGCTTGCAGCAGGTTATGTCTATATTGGTATGGATCACTTCGCGCTACCAGAAGATGATCTGGCGATCGCACTAGAGCACGGCACTTTACAACGAAATTTTCAAGGCTATTCAACCCAAGCCGACTGCGATTTGATTGCATTGGGCGTTTCGGCGATTAGTCGCATTGGTGATACCTATTCGCAAAACCATCGCGTCTTGCTTGATTATTACAAGGCGCTGGATGAAAAACAACTGCCGCTTGCAAAGGGTTTGGTCATGACACGCGATGATGAGATTCGACGCGCAGCGATTCATGATTTGCTATGCCAGTCAACACTCAACATACCCAGTTTTGAACGCGCCTGGGGTATGAACTTCACGACATACTTTACGCACGATCTTGCACAACTGCAAAAACTTGAATGTGATGGCTTGGTCGAGGTCACCGAAGACTCAATCAACATCACCCCGCGCGGCCGATTTTTAGCACGCATCGTTGCGATGCGTTTTGATCGCTACCTGCGTGAGGCCAAATCCATCACAAAATTCTCGAGAGTCATTTGAACGACATCACTATCACGATACGTCCACCCACCCTGCGGGTTTGAATCATTTTTATAGGTGAATCACGATGACCAAACAACTTGATGTCTGCGAACTGTTGATTCGTGCGCCTCTATTTTCTTCGCTCAACCGCAACCAACACGAGACGCTGGCGAAGTCAGCGCAAGTTCACCGCCTTCTTAAAAATCAATTTTTATACCGTCGGGGCGATGCAGCCACTGGTGTCTATTTGGTTGTCGTCGGTCAGATCAAGGCCTCAATCCCCTTGGCCCGCAGCCGTCATGGCAAGGTCATCGAGATGTTTGCTGCCGGCGATTCATTCGGCGAAACACTGATGTTGTCAAATCATCCACATATCGTTGACGCACAGGCACTGGATGACAGCGTTGTGATCTGGCTAGATAAATACGATGTCGAACAAATTCTTTCACTTGAAGCCGAATTTGCACTAAAGATGCTAAAAAATGTCTCACTTCGTTTTGAAACTCTTTTACACGACATCGAGACGGTCAGCACACACAGCGCCAGCGAACGCGTTGCCGAGTATCTTTTAAAACAGCCTAGACAAGGTACACAAACGCAACTGAAGTTCAGCAAGTGTCTAATCGCTTCGCGCTTGGGCTTACAGGCCGAGAGTTTGTCGCGCGCGTTACAACGCCTGACAAAAGATCATCTGATTTCGGTTCAAGGTTCGCAAGTCGAGATTTTGAATGAGCAAGGCCTGTTACGGCTCAATCAATCTAATCATTGAGGCAATCAGAATGGCCGCCGCTCATGGTGTAGAGCCGAGCCCTGCTATTTCGATGAATACTGCTCATCCCCCGTTATCAACTGCACCCCAAAGGTTGGATTGGTGTCCAACTTTTTGGGTCAGTTCATTAATGGGGTAGAGCCCAGTTTTTTGTGTGGTGCCCCGAGCCGGAATCGAACCGGCACGCCCTGAGGCCTGAGATTTTAAGTCTCATATGTCTACCGATTTCATCATCGGGGCAATTAGACAGGCGCTATTGTAACGAAAGCGCCAAATCTTGTTTGAACAGGCCTAACCCTTGCAAGGAAACTTGATGGGCAGGTAGCGAATCACCGTTGCAGCCGCCTTGTCTTTGTTGTATTGAGGGTTAGCGAGCGCCCATTGAATGAATTCGGCCAAGACCACGTCACGCGCTACCCCAGCCGCGGGCAGACACACGGTTTTAGGTGCTTTCGGGTCAAGATTGATTTCGTAGGTTTGGTACACACCCTCACCGAAACCATAGCAAAAGGTTTGCGCCTCAAGGTCGGTACGGCTTTGGCACAAGGCCACCATCGCCTCAGTTGAGACGTCAGCGCGTGGCAAGTTTTGTGCCGTGGTGCTTTGTGCCAACGCCGCTGACAACGGCAACAAGGCGATAGCAGCGGTGACTAGTATTTTTTGGATCATTTTCGTTCTCGATGACTAAATATTTAGATCTTGGATGAAACTGGCTAAATTACAGAAAGGCTGAAGCTTGATACGGCTAGCGGCGTCTGATTTATCACGCGACGCCGAACACCCTTGCTAACGCCTAAACCCACCCATGTGTCCGCCGCCAAAACTACGCCCACCACCAAAGCGGTCACCACCGCCAAAGCGATCTTGATTAAAGTCGCTACGGCCCTCGCTGCCCAACTGTCGCTCTTGCGACGCCTCGCGCGAATAACTGGGGCTGGCACGATCTTGCGACGCATCGCTACGCGCTTGCGAGTTCAAAGAACTGGCTTGCTGCCTTTCTTGAGGTGTTGCATTGCGTTGAAAGGCACTATTAGCATTTTGACGCGCCTGATCGGCACGTTGTTTGTCTTCAGGAGTGGCGTTATTTCTCCAGTCATTCGCGGCATTCTGCTGACGAGCGATGCTTTGACGATCGATATCACTGTGATTGCCCACGCCATAGCGATTATTTAGAGCTGAGTTGCCGTAGGGCACCCCATCGCGGTGCGCCACGTTATGCGCCCAAGTACTGTCAGCGCCAACATGGTTGGCTGCCTGATTCGCCAGCGAGTTGTAGCGACCATTAAAGTTATTAAAGTTGGCGTTATTGATCGTGATCGAGCCGCTGCCCCAGTGTGGCTGGGCCCAAAGCGATGCACCAACCGCCATCCCCACACCAAAGGCCATGAAGCCCCAAGCAGGGTTATAGACCGGATAGGGAGGGTACGCAGGGTAGCCCCACGCGCCGTACACCATCATCGGGTTGTAGGTGGGAACGTAAATCACTTGCGGGTTAGACGGCACAATGATGATGTTGGATTGGCTGTCGGTTGTGACCGTCGATTGCTGCGTCGATTGCAAATTACCGGCCTGCTTGGCTTTCAAGCGTAACGCCTGCACTGCTTGCATCAAATCTTTAGGTTGCGCCAGGTAAGCATCACCTAACTTTTGGGTCCAGTCTAATTTGTTGCCCAACATATTCAAGGCGTCAGGAAATGTTACGAGCGACTTCACACTGTTATCCCACGTTTGTGGCTTTAACGCGTCTTGTAAAGCGGTGCTCGACATATGGTTATTGCTGCGCAGCCAGTTGGCCGCCTCTGCAACCTCAAGCGGGTACGTTGCAGCCATTAACATTTGCGACAACAGGGAATCAGGGTAAAGCGCAATCGGTGAAACCAGCGACTGCAACTCGGGCATCGACATATTGCCGGTTTGCTGCGCTGTCTGCGCATACGCAGGCGCCGTAAACGCAGCGCCCACAATTTGACCGCCAGTGGCCAAGGTCAGCGCCAGCGCTGCCGCAGCAGCCGAAAGAGTGAAGTTACGCATATTGATCCCTGTGTAAAAACGATACTTTAAATTGACCAAGAGAGTATAAAGGCTGATCAGGCTCACGGCGCCTTTATCGCTTCGGGCGCCATGCTTTTTGACCTCGAGACTCAGACGAGCTTGGTGTTTTGAGGCTTTTTTGCCTTTCAAGGCTTCAGCGCTTTGACCGCCTCGTAAATCTTGCCAAATACCGCATCTGCATGCGCTGAATTCAACCAACGAATAATCACCACCATACCCAACTCGGGCTCTATCCAGGTAAACGAGCTACCTGCCCCCACTGCAAAATAGCTTGACTCAGGCAAGCTCGGAAACACCTTGCGCTGATCATTGAGCCACACCAAATAGCCATAAAACGGCGCAATTGCGCATGGGGTGCGCATACGCTTGATCCACTCGGCTGACAGCACTCGTTTTCCCTGCGCCATGCCGTTATCCAACAGCATCTGGCCCACTAAGGCCTGATCGTCGCTGCTAATCGACATCCCGCCGCCCCAATGCGTGCCACCAGGTACAGACTGCACGCGCTTGCCAGCAATTTCAACCCAGGCGTCGTCGTAACCTACCCAGTTCCAGGTGTCTGAAGCGCCTACCGGTTGCATGATCGCTTCGCGAAACACCTCGGGCAGTGGCCGTTGAAATAAGTGCAATAGCGCCAGCGACAACTGGTTGATCCGTACGTCGTTGTACTCCCAGTAAGTACCGGCTGGCTGCAGCGGGCGAGCATCGCCCTTTTTGCCATCTGGGGCGGCCGCAAAGGTCACTGCGCGGTACCGATCAACCTGGTCTGGCAGGCCGAAGAGAGTGCCCTCCCATTCGCCGGTCTGCTGCAACATGTGCTCCCAAGTGATCAAGGCATTGTTACCCGAATCAAAGCCGATGCCCTTCAAGGTGTTGCCCACTGGGGCATTGACATCTTTAATCAGACCACGATCAAACGCCACGCCTGCCAGCAAGGCCAAGTAGGTTTTGGCGACACTAAACGTCAGATCCGCGCGCTTTGGCTCACCCCAAGAGGTCAGCGTCTTGCCGTTGAGCAAGATCGTGCCAGACTCAGGACCCCGATCGTGCACAGGCCCGCGCAAGCGGTTGTAGGGCACGGGATCCGGGTGATGCACCCCCCAGTTGGGCGAGGTGCAATCACGGCTCCAGGGGCTTTCGTGTTCAATGGCAAACTGAATCGCCTGTTCGAGTGTCGGGTTCTGCATGAAAGCGCCTTTAATCAGATAAAAAGTCAGCGAAATAGGGGTTGGCACCAAGGCGATTCGTACACGCCGGTGCGGCAGCTAGTGTTATAACAAACTTCGAGCGGTCCCCTGTTGGGGACAGTCTCTGGCATGCAATTTGCTAATCTGCCTGAACTCGGCCCGTTGCACTTGGCTTGGCGTTCAAATTTGTGTACGTTCTTTTTGCCTTTTCTTTTATACCTGCGATAACGTCTGCGTCAGACAAGCACCTCAAGGAAAAAAATGACAGCTTCCACCCAACACTGCGATTTGCCCCCTCACAGCATCCACTCGCGCCGCCGGTTGGGCCCGCTCTCTTGGGCAGCCTGTGCGTTAAGCGCCCTGTTATGCTTAAGCAGCCCTAGCTTTGCAAATAAAGCGAACGACACGTTAGGGATGGCCTACGACCAGGCGCCTGAAAACATTGATCCTTACTTTAATAATGTCCGAATTGGCGTGATCATTGCCGCCAATGTCTGGGATACCTTGGTCTATCGCGATCCGGTCACCAATGAGTACAAGGGTCAGTTGGCTAAAAGCTGGAAGCAAATCGACCCGCGCACGCTTGAATTCGACTTGCGTGAAGGAATCAAGTTTCACAACGGCGAAGACTTTGATGCAGACTCGGTTGTCTTTACTCTGAACTACGTCTCAGATCCCGCCAATAAAGCCACCACTCAGGCAAATGTCCGCTGGATCGAAAAGGTTGAAAAAATTGATCAATATAAAGTTCGGATCATCAGCAAAGAGCCGTTTCCTGCAGCGATCGATTATTTATCCACAACTTTAGCAATTCACCCAGCTAAATATTACAAAGAGGTGGGGCCTACCGGCATGAATGCCAAACCGGTTGGCTCGGGTCCTTATAAGATCATTGAATATATTCCCGGTAAATCAGTCACGCTCGAACGCAACGCCAATTACTTTAAAGACTCACCCAAAACCGCGGGCAAAATCGGCAAAGTCAAAATTCGCTTCATCCCAGATCGTCAAACACAAATGGCTGAAGTGATGTCTGGTGGCGAAGATCTGATTATGCATGTGCCGAAAGACCAAGCTGAAAAACTCAAGGGCCTGCCACACTTACAAGTCTTAAGCGGTAACACCATGCGCATTGCGTTTTTGCAGATGAACAGCCGCGAAGGCACCCCCGCCCCAGAGCTCGCCGATGTTCGGGTACGCAAGGCGATTGCGCATGCAATTGATCGCGAGGCAATTCTGAAAAATATCGTAGGTGGTGGCGAGATCATCAACACCATCTGCACACCGTCGCAGGTTGGCTGTAGCAGCGATGGTGCAACGGTTTACAAATACGACCCAGCCTTATCGAAAA
>CALCPT010000068.1 GCA_937897265.1 uncultured Alcaligenaceae bacterium | reverse complement strand
CGGCGATCGAGGCGCTGCGCATTCTCAAAGAGCCATGCCAGATCGATTTTCACACCGACTCGCAGTATGTGCTGAAGGGTATCAACGAGTGGATTCACGGCTGGAAACAACGCGGCTGGCGCACTGCTGACAAAAAACCGGTAAAAAATGCTGATTTGTGGGTGCTATTAGACGGCTTAGTCGCGCAGCATGACATCACCTGGCGTTGGGTGAAGGGGCATGCTGGTGATCCGGGTAACGAACGCGCCGACTTGCTGGCCAACCGTGGAGTTGAGGACGCGCGATCGCGGCTGTGAGCCGAGCAGCTCACGCTATAGTTGTACTCTGATTATGTTTGTTTTAACAGAAAGTCGGTGTCACGCTTAAAGCATCGATTATGTACCTTAGATTTGCACTTTTTTATGTCGCGATCGTTTTTCGTTCGCTCACCCTTTTTAGGCCACCCACAATATGCGTTGGATTATTCTCGATACTGAAACGACAGGGCTTGACCCTGCTTATGGGCATCGTATCGTTGAGATTGGTGCCGTTGAGGTGCTGAACCGCGGGATCACCGGGCGCGACTTTCATACCTACTTGAACCCAGGGCGCGATAGCGATGCCGGTGCGCTTGAGGTGCATGGCCTGACCACAGATTTTTTGTCGAGTAAGCCGCGTTTTGAAGAGCAGGTCGACGAATTTCTAGCCTTTATTGAAGGCGCTGAACTCATTATTCACAACGCGCCTTTCGATTTAAAGTTTTTAAATGCAGAGCTCACCAGAATCGGTCGTGAGCCTGTTACGAATTTTTGTTCGGGCGTAACCGACTCGCTCGCGCATGCAAAAACCTTGCATCCGGGCAAGCGTAATTCTCTTGATGCGTTATGTGATCGCTATGGGGTGTCTAACGCCCACCGGCAGTTGCACGGCGCGCTATTAGATTCTCGGCTGCTCGCTGAAGTCTGGCTAGCGATGACGCGCGGTCAAGACAGTTTGATGATCGACAATTTTGACGTGCCAGAAACCGCAAGTGTGGCCGCCAACGAACAGCGACTTGAAGCGTTGAATTTGCCTGTGATTTTGCCTAGCGCAGACGATTTGCAGGCGCATGAAAAATACTTGGCCGCCTTGGATAAAGCCGCCAAAGGTACTTGTGTTTGGCGCCGGTACGACGCCGCACAGTAAATAGCTACAACAGCAAAAAATACATTTAAAAAGTACAGTAAAACGTATCAAAAAAGTTATCGTAAACGTACAGTAATAAGTATAAAAAATATAGTAAAAAAAATTAAAACTACAAAAGGAGAACACTATGAATAACAATCGTCGTCGTCTTTTGCAAGGCTCGCTGGGGTTGAGTTTGCCGACTTGGGCCTTGACTGACGCACTGGCTCAGCAAGGGCTCGCCAAACCAGGAGGCTTTGATTTAGTGATTTTTGGCGGGAGGGTGATTGACCCTTCACAAAATATCGATAAAGTCGCAGACGTGGCGATCAAGAATGGCCGGGTCGCTTTGATTCAAACGGCCATCGATCCAACACTTGCCGCACAAAAGATTGATGCAGCAGGCAAAATTGTGACGCCTGGGCTCATCGACTTGCACGCGCATGTCTACCCACAAGCCTCAGCGATCGGCTTACCTGCCGATGAGCTTGTACCTTTTACGGCCACTACGACCTTTGTTAGTGCGGGTGACGCAGGGGCAAATAACTTCTCGGCTTTTAAGCACTACATTCAAGCTCAGGCGCGCAGTCGTATGTATGCCTTCATTCATATTTCTTCGATTGGCTTGGCTGGATTTCCGGTGGGCGAGATGAAAAATATCGAATACGCCAACATCGACCTCGCCGCACGCGTGTTGAACGAAAATCCGGACATCACGCTTGGTATGAAAGTGCGTGAGTCGCTCGACGTCGTTGGTGAAAACGGTATTGAGCCGCTGCGTCGCGCACGCGAAGCCGCCGAACGCTCGGGTGTAAAAGGTGCGCGGGTCATGTGCCATATTGGAAACGCACCTGGTGACTTGGGTAAGCTGCTTGACATGCTACGTCCGGGCGATATTTTGACCCATGCCTATAGCGGTGCGGGTAATAACACCGTACAAAATGGCAAACTGATTGCCGCAGCACTTGAAGCAAAAAAGCGCGGTGTCATTATTGACGTTGGCCACGGCGGTGGCAGCTTCGACTTCACCATTGCAGAACCTGCCATGCAACAGGGTCTTACACCAGATACGATCTCGAGTGACTTGCATGCCTATAGCGGGAACTCACCAAGCATTCCGTATCTGCCCAATGTGATGAGTAAGTTTTTAACGCTTGGGTTTACTTTAAATCAAGTGGTTGCGATGGCGACTAATCGTCCCGGAGCAATTATCAACCGCGAACCTTTGTTGGGGACGTTGAAGCCTGGCGCCTCTGCCGATGTCGCCATATTTAACTATGTTGAAAAACCCGTGACTTGGTTGGATACGCGTGGCAACACTCGCGCTGGTCTGTATAGCTTAGAGCCGGTGC
>CALCPT010000067.1 GCA_937897265.1 uncultured Alcaligenaceae bacterium | reverse complement strand
TTTTTACCCCTTACCCTCAGATAGGTCTTCAAATGAGCGAACCCTCACGCGACGAAAACTACCGTGGAGTCTTTGATACTGCATTGGGTTTTGGTAATCGCCCTGCTGTAATTGTGGTTGACTTCGTCAAAGCCTACACTACCCCAGGTGCACCTTTTTTTGGACAAGGTGTCGTGGATGCCGTTCAACACTCGGTACCACTGCTTGAAGCTGCGCGTGCGGCCAAAGTCCCCGTGCTCTACACACAAGTGGTGTATCACCCCTCAGGAGCTGATGGTGGCTTGTTCTTTAAAAAAGTTCCTTCGCTCAAACTTTTTGTCAAAGGCGAGCCGCTAGGTGAGATCGACGCTCACATTACGCCTCATCCCGAAGACTTCATCATCACAAAACAATACCCTAGCTGTTTTTTTGGTACCTCCCTAGGTTCAACCCTTAAAACACTAGACATCGACACCATTGTGCTGATTGGTTGCTCGACCAGTGGCTGCGTTCGAGCGACCGCTGTCGATGGCATTCAATACGGCTACCGTGTCGTGGTACCCCGCGAATGCTCGGGTGATCGCCACGAGGGGCCCCATGATGCGGCGCTGTTCGATATCAATGCCAAGTACGGCGATGTTGTCCCAAAATCAAATGTAATTAATTGGTTTAATTCGCTGGCTCACAACTAAGATGTGCGCACCAGCACTCACTATTCTTAAAGATTGGCCTCGCGTCTCCCTCCAGCGTTATCCAGTTTTTTTACAAGCATCGTCAAACCAATTTAGCGATGCGACCGGCGGACTTGGCACTCTCAAGCAACCGCTACGCCGCTTTTCCGGCGGCGCCAGGCTCATTGGTTCTGCTCTGCCAGTCTGGACAGCCCCTGGCGATAATCTTGCTCCCTATGCTGCACTAAAAGTGATTCAGCCCGGCGACATACTCATCGTCGCTAGTGCCTCGTATACCGGTTGCGCGCTTTTAGGCGATCACATTATGGGTCTCTTGAATAATGCGAAAGCGGCGGGCATGATTACCGATGGCTTGGTGCGCGATCTTGAGGGCTTACGCGATATCAACTTGCCGGTATATGCCGCCGGCACCTCGCCTCTGGTTCCCACAAAACAAGGGCCGGGCACGGTTGGTTTACCCATCACTCTGGGGTCTGTGACCATCCACCCTGGTGATCTAGTCATCGCGGACGATGATGGCATCGTCATCGTCCCACCCGCTAAGTTTGCCCAGGTGTCCGACAAACTGATCGCGCTACGTGAAAAGGATGCAGCACTTGAGCAACGCGTTCGCTCGGGTGCGACAGAGCCGCCCGATTTTGAACAACTTCTTGAGCGTGTTGGGGTGCGATGGCTAACATGACCTTAAAACCCAACAAAAACTCAGCACCGTTATGGGCCATCACGCTTGCCGAGGCCTCTGTGCGCATTGCAAATCAAACGCTTTCACCAAGCGACTTACTAGAGGCTTACCTTGAACGGATAGCGGCCGTCGACGATCGCATCCATTCTTATATTCATGTCGCAGTCGAACAGGCCAGAATCGCAGCCGAACAGGCGGGCAAGGACATTGCTGCTGGTCATTGGAGAGGTCCCCTGCATGGCCTACCCTTTGCCGTCAAAGATAATTACGATGTTGCGGGCATGCCTGCCACTGCCGGATCGCGTTTACGTCTGCA
>CALCPT010000066.1 GCA_937897265.1 uncultured Alcaligenaceae bacterium | reverse complement strand
TTATAGAGCGCTGCGTTAATCGCATGCGTCCCGGCCGTTGCCATTAAAAATGTATACCCATCAGGCTGAGCCCGGGCGACATAATCAGACGCCAGATTACCCCCAGCACCGGTTTTACTATCCACCACCACCGCTACACCCAACACCGTGGCCAAAGCCTCTCCGAGCTTACGAGCGTAAAGATCAGTCCCCGCACCGTTCGGAAAGCCACCAATAATCGTGATCGCGCGGCTTGGCCAAGGCTCGCTTTGGGCAAAGGCACTTGAACCGAGCATCACGCCAAGCGACAAACAAACCACTTTTGTCAACCGTTGCAACATCTTGAATCCCCTAATACTGTTAATGAGCGACTTCTTTCAACCTCGCCGAATGCGTCAGGCAGTCGAGTTAGCGTCAAGCCCTTGTGCAAACTTTAAGCAAAAGGTCTGCCCAAGACCTCTGAAATTAACGCTGTTGACCTTGACCAGAGATACGCCGGCAATGATTTAACGAAGCCTCAATCAAATTATCGCTTGCCTCGGGGGTACGAAACGCGGAGTGCGCCGACAGCGTGACGTTGTCGATTTTGGTAAAGGGATGATCCGCTGGCAAGGGCTCGATATCAAAGACATCAAGGCCGGCATGACCAATTTTTTTAGACATAAGCCCCGCAATCAGCGCCGGTTCATCAATCACGGCACCGCGCGCAGTGTTGACTAACACAACGCCATCACGCATTTTTGCAATTCGCTCGGCTGAAATAAAGCCGCGGGTATCATCGTTCAACAACAAATGTACCGACAGCACGTGACTGCTTGCCAACACCGTGTCTAAATCTGTAAAGCGCACGCCGGCATGAGTCTTGGGACTACGGTTATAAGCGATCACGTTCATGCCTGCGCCTACAGCCAAGCGAGCCATTTCAGCGGCGATACCACCAAAACCGATCAAGCCCAAGGTTTTACCAGTTAGCTCGATGCCATCCGTACGTAACCACTGCCCAGCTCGCATACCGCGATCCATCCGGGCAAAACCCTTAGCGCTAGCCCACATCAAGGCAAAAGCACATTCAGCAACGGCCGTATCACCATAGCCCTTAATGATATGCACCTCAATGCCGATCTCGGCGAGCGCCTCAGGATTCATGTAAGAGCGTGCGCCGGTGCCCAAAAACACCACATGCTTGAGACCTTTGCATTGTCGCGCGATCTCAACGGGTACAGCCGTGTGATCAACGATCAGGATTTCAGCGTCTCCCATGACCCCGGGGATCTGTTCAGGGGTAATGTCCGGCTGCTCGTTTACCAATAACGCGAGATCGTCGGGTTGGTGCAGGCGGCGTGCCACGTCGGCCAGGCTGCCATTGGCATCAATAAAAACAGCTTTCATGTCACAACATCCAAATAAAACACAATACCGACATCATAACGGGGCTTTGAGCCTAGAGCACTACGTTTAAGCGTTCACGCGACCTTGGGTTGAGCCTGATGCGCCGAACGCTACGGCAAGGTCGCCAGTGCTACGATTACTGCGCTACTTACGAGAGCGTCAACACTTCGCTCAGAGCAGCGCGCGAGGGCTCCAGTGCTACGATTGGACACTGTTCGTGACTTTAGAGCGAGAGGAATCTTTTTTTGAGCAAACCAGAGCACGTTGTCATTCTCGGCGCAGGTATTGTGGGCGCAACCAGTGCCTTTCACTGCCTAGAGGCTGGGCTAAAAGTGACCCTGATCGAGCCCGAAATACCCGGCGCCTCGCAAGCCTCAAGCTACGGTAACGCGGGTTGGTTATCCTCACACTCTGTTTTACCCCCCGCCTCGCCGGGCATCTGGAAGCAAGTCCCCAAATGGCTGGCCGACCCGCTTGGGCCTCTGTCTGTGCGCTGGCGGTATTTTCCGCGCGCCCTACCCTGGCTGATACGCTATCTCAACGCAGCCTGGACCTACCCAAAAATCGAACGCACCGCTCACGCCCTGCGCAGCTTACTGGCCGGTGCTCCGGCTCTGCATCAGCACATGGCACAACAAGCCGGAGTCGGCGAGCTGATCGAACGTAACGGTTTGCTTCACGTTTTTTTATCGCGCGAACACTTCCTGTTAGATGCGAAGGCCTGGGATATTCGCCGTAAAGAAGGCGTCACCTGGGAAGAACTCGACGCAGCGGCGCTCGCTCACCTTGAACCAGACCTCGATCCTAAGTACACCTTTGGGGTCTTTGTTGCTGAAACAGGCAGCTGTCGCAACCCCGGGGCGTATACAGCAGCCTTGATCCGGCACGCACAACAGCGCGGTGCATCCTTATTACACGCCCGAGCAACCGGCTTTCGAATCGAAAATGGGTCGCTTAAAGCCGTACTGATCGAAGGTGGAGAGGTGCTATGCGACAAGGCAGTGATTGCGGTGGGCGCCCGCTCAAAGGTCTTCGCTGCCATGGCGGGCGATAACGTCTCGCTAGAGACCGAGCGCGGCTACCACGCGGTGGTCTCGGGCGTCGAGGTCGGGCCACGCGTGCCAACCATGTTTGCTGACTGTAAAGTCATCGTGACACAAATGAACCAAGGCTTACGCGTGGCTGGCCAAGTTGAAATCGCACAAGCTGACGACACGCCGAACTGGCGTCGCGCCGAAATTTTGCGCGACCATTTGCTTAGCCTGTATCCAACACTGCCGCGCAATTTGGCCCCCGAGCAAATCCAAATTTGGATGGGGCGACGCCCCAGCACCCCTGACGGGCTACCTTGTATTGGCCTGGCCTCTGGCTGCAAAGATATTATTCACGCGTACGGCCACGGTCATGTGGGCTTGGTAGGATCGGCCAGAACCGGTCGTTTAGTGGCCCAACTGGCGGCCGGTCTCACGCCTGAAATCGATTTGAGACCGTTTCGCCCAACGCGTTTTAGTCACGCCTTGAACTCATCACCGACACAGACACCGAGAGCCACATGAGCGCTACTGACTTACACGACGACAGTGAAGACGTCGAATTTACGCCGGCAGAGCGCGCTAGCGCTGCGAAAAAAAGCACATGGGTCAGCGTGATCGTCAACGTTTTGTTATCCAGCACCCAAATTAGCGTCGGTGTGTTTGCAAAATCTCAGGCCTTGATTGCCGACGGCGTACATTCACTGTCAGATCTAATCTCTGATTTTGTGGTGCTGTTTGCCAGCCACCATAGTCAAAAAGACGCAGATCAAGATCACCCCTATGGCCATCAACGCTTTGAAACTGCAGCCTCGATGGTATTGGGCGGCTTACTGCTCGCCGTCGCGTTTGGCATGCTGTGGTCCGCCTTTGAAAAACTAAAAGACCCGCATACGATCGACTCGGTGCACAGTGTCGCCTTATGGGTTGCAGCCCTCGCCTTGGTCGCGAAAGAAACCTTGTTTCGCTACATGCTTCGCATTGCAAAAGCGGTCAAATCAAGCATGCTTGTCGCCAACGCCTGGCATGCGCGCTCTGACGCCGCGTCGTCACTCGTAGTGGCGGTGGGCATTATCGGAAACCTGTTGGGCTATCCAATTTTAGACCCCATCGCTGCGCTGATTGTTGGCTTGATGGTTGGAAAAATGGGCTGGGAGTTTGGGTCTGACGCCTTTCACGATTTAATGGATCGCTCGGCCAACGATATTGAAGTTCAGGCGATCACCGACACCTTGTTGAAAACGCCTGGGGTCTTGGGCGTACATGACGTGCGCACGCGCAAAATGGGTGACATGATTCTGGTAGATGCACACATCGAGGTTGATGCATTTTTGACCGTTGAAACTGGGCACGACATCGGTTTAGCAGCACGACACGCGGTCATGCAGCGTCATCGTGTGCTGAACTTGTTAACACATATCGATCCGGTGCCCTCTCGAACAGATCCCAAAGCGACTGCGACAAAAACGCTAACATCGACGTAAGTCCCTGACATCCAAATAAAAATGAAACCTTCTCTGACGCAACCGCGACGCACGCTGTTTGAAAAAATCTGGGACCAACATGTCGTCATGCCACGGTCTGCTGGACCGTCTTTGTTATACATTGATCGACATATCATTCACGAAGGGTCGTTTCATGCCTTCAAAGATCTGCGTGCGCGTGGCCTAACGATTCGCAATCCCGCCCAAGTCTTTGGTGTCGCCGATCACTATGTCCCAACCACCAGTCGAGATCCCAACGACGCCATCACTGACGAAATTAAAGAGGTGATTCTGAAGTTTGACGACAACATGAAATGGTCGGGCGCGCACTATTTTTCGATCAAAGATCCGCAACAGGGCATTGTTCACGTGGTGGGCCCTGAACAGGGCATTTCTTTGCCTGGCTCGATCATCACCTGTAGCGATAGCCACACCTCGACACATGGCGCAATGGGCGCGATGGCGTTTGGAGTTGGACAGTCAGAAAGCATGCACATCATGGCGACCCAAACCCTCTGGCAAGCCAAGCCTTTGCAAATGCGCATTGAACTCAACGGCAAGCCCGCTGCGGGTGTAGGTGGTAAAGATATCATCCTGGCGGTGATCGCAAGATTAGGTGTCGCAGGCGCGGTGGGTTACGCCGTTGAATACGCGGGCAGCGCTTTGCAATGGTTATCGCTTGATGAACGCTTAACCATGTGCAATATGACAATTGAAGCAGGCGCGCGCTCTGGGCTTATTGCTGCCGATGATGTTGTCTTTGATTATTTATATGGACGCAAGTTTGCTCCCCAAGGCGCCGCTTGGGATCAGGCTGTACGCAATTGGCAAGAATTGCCCTCAGATGAGGGCTGCCATTTTGATCAAACTCTCAGTCTCGACGTGACACAACTTTCGCCTATGCTCACTTGGGGGACCACTCCAGACACCGGCGTTGCCATTGATGGTGTCGTCCCAGACCCGTCCACCCTTTCAGACCCACACGCCAGACAAGCTGCGTTAGCCGCGCTTGCCTATATGGACTTGAAGCCGGGTACCGCCCTGAGCGCGATCAACATTGACCGCGTCTTTATTGGCTCGTGCACCAATAGTCGTCTGTCTGATTTACGCATCGCGGCAGACATCTTGCGCGGGCGCCGCGCCGTTGTGCCGGGAATCGTCGTGGCGGGTTCAATGCTCATTAAGCAGGCGGCCGAAGCCGAGGGGCTCGATAAAGTTTTTCAAGCGGCAGGACTTGAATGGCGCGAACCGGGTTGCTCAATGTGTGTTGGCATCAACGGCGATTTAGCCCTGGCAAATGAACGGGTTGCGTCAACATCCAACAGAAACTTT
>CALCPT010000065.1 GCA_937897265.1 uncultured Alcaligenaceae bacterium | reverse complement strand
CGGTAGCAACACCTTTAACATCTCCACCACGGCCATGTTTGTTGCTGCGGCCGCCGGTGTGCCGATCGCCAAACACGGTGGGCGCAGCGCCTCATCGTCTTCTGGCAGCGCCGATGTACTCGAAGCGCTCGGCGCAAACCTTAATCTTTCACCGATTCAAGTTGCCGAATGTATTGAAGCGACAGGCATCGGCTTTATGTTTGCTCCGGCACATCACGGCGCGATGAAAAATATTGCACCCGTGCGTAAAGAGCTTGGTGTGCGCACCATTTTTAACTTACTCGGTCCGCTAACTAATCCCGCAGGTGCTGCCAATCAGCTGATGGGCGTTTTTCACCCTGACCTAGTCGGCATACAGGTTCGTGTGCTGCAGTCACTTGGTTCACGTCACGTCATGATCGTGCACGGCAAAGACGGTATGGACGAAGCCTCGCTTGGCGCCAGCACGCTGGTCGGTGAATTAAAGGATGGTCACATCCTGGAGTATGAAATTCATCCTGAGGATTTTGGTTTACCCATGGCCTCAAATCGCAACATTAAAGTTGCCAGTAAAGAAGAGTCGAGCGTCATGGTTCTCGAAGCGCTCAGCAACACACCAGGTACCGCACGCGATATCGTTGCGTTCAATGCAGGCCTGGCGATTTATGTTGGCAATCACGCGCCGAGTATTCGCGACGGTATCAAGATGGCTTTCGAAGCGATCGCCAGCGGCGCCGCACGTGACAAACTTGAATCTTTTTGTGCATTCACACGGAAGTTTGCAGCATGAGCGATATTCTCAAAAAAATTCTGGCAGTCAAAGCCCAAGAAGTCGCTGCGGCGCGCGCGCTTCATAGCGAAGCCAGTCTGCTAGCCGAGGCCAAGGCCCGCAAAGATATTCGCGGTTTCGCCCAAGCGATTGAAACAAAAATCGCGAGTGGGCACGCGGGTGTCATTGCTGAGATCAAAAAGGCTTCGCCCTCAAAAGGCATTTTGCGCGAAAATTTTCAGCCCGCTGAAATCGCAGCCTCGTACGCAGCACACGGCGCGGCTTGTTTATCGGTATTAACTGACGAACAGTTTTTTCAAGGTGCTGACGACTATTTACGCCAGGCACGTGCAGCCTGCAATTTGCCTGTGCTGCGCAAAGACTTTATGGTCGACCCCTATCAAATCATCGCTGCGCGCGCCATGGGCGCCGACTGCATTTTGTTGATTGTGTCGGCCTTGACCGCAACGCAGCTCAGCGAATTCGAAGCCTGCGCTTTTGAACTTGGTATGGATGTACTGGTTGAAGTGCACGATGCTCAAGAACTTGAAATCGCGCTTGATTTGAATACCTCGTTACTAGGCATCAACAATCGCAACTTGCGCACTTTTGAAACATCGCTTCAGACAACGCTTGATCTGTTGGCACGTATTCCTGCAGGCAAACGCGTGGTGACCGAAAGCGGTATCTTGAGCCCCGCCGATGTGCAGCATATGCGAGCAAACGACGTTCAAGCCTTTTTAGTCGGCGAAGCGTTTATGCGTGCGCCCGAACCAGGCGTTGAGTTAGCGCGGCTGTTTGCTTAAATCGATTAGAGCTGAGCGCTGCGATCGCCACGACTCAAGCCTGACAGCATTTGGTCAAGCCCTCGGCTGAGCACCATCACTTTGAAGAGTTCACCCATCTCTGCTTCAGACAGTAGCTTTTGCACGGCACCGTGGGTCTGGGCAAGCGTTTTTGTGTTGCTTTGATCAAGCGTGTTTAACAGTTCGGGCAAACCGCTATTGAGCAAAAATCTTGCCTGCGAGGTGTAGCCCAATACCTCGAGGCCTGCCCCAAAAGCAGTCTCGGCGATAGCAGTGAAATCCACATGCGCCGTGATATCTTGCAAACCAGGTGCTAAAAAAACGTCATCATGCGCGCGATGCTGAATGTGACACATCAACGTGCCACGTTGGCGCTGAGGATGAAAAAACTCATGACGCGGAAAACCATAGTCAATGAGTATGGCTGCACCCTTGGTCAGCCAGGTGCTTAAATCGCGCACCCACGCTTCGGACTGTAGATTGATTTCTGAGCGATAACCTGGCAGGTAAGGCATGCGCGCACGCACCGCTTGCTCAAGCGCTGTCGGCGCTACGCGATCTTGATATTGAAAGCCCTCGCCTTCAGAGACGACACCGCGTTGCAAGACTTGATCTTCGTGCTCGGACCAGGCAAAGAGCTCGACCGGCATCGCATCCAGCACTTCATTCGCCAGGATACAACCGGTGAACTGCGAGGGGGTTCGGTCAAGCCAGACGACTCGATTGCCCCAAGGGGCAAGCAACTGCTGTTGTCTGGCTTTTAGATCAGCAGACACTTCAAGTATGAAATAGTTGGCGGTGACGCCTAGCGAATCTAACGCACTCAAGACACTATGGGCCAGGGCACCGCTACCTGCACCGAACTCAAGGATGTCGGTGGCGTCGGCCTGTTGCAAGACTTCAAGGACTTGGCGCGCCAGCGTGTAGCCGAACAGCGGTGTCAATTGTGGCGCTGTGACGAAATCGCCGCTGATCGCGCCGCGAGAGTTGCTGTTGTTGCTGTTGTTGCTGTTGCCATCATCAGCATCGCTTTGGCTGTTGCGCGGCTGCGACGCCATCGCTGCTTCGGCAAGTTTGACGCTGCCCGCTGCGTAGTAACCAAGTCCAGGCGCGTACAGCACGTGATGCATCCATTGGCTGAACGGCAACCAGCCGCCCTGCTCTTGAATCTGAGCGCGTAAAAAAGCGCTGACACGTTGGCTATGCGCCAGCGCGTCAGCGCTTACCGGGATTGAGGTCTCGGCAGGCACTGCGTGTCTACAACTTAACGGCGACCGCCGTCAAAGGTAAAACCACGGCGTGCACCCGTTGCAGCACGTGGCGCACCGGGGCGAGCAGCGCCTGGGCGTGCTGGACCGTCACCGCGTGGTGCGAAGGTTTTACCGCTTGATGCGGCGCCACGGGGCGCAAAATCGCGTGCTGGACGCGCAGGCTTACCTGCGTAGGCCGGACGATCTGAAGCACCACGATCAGTGCGGGGCTCAAACGAACGTGGCTCAGTGCGCGCATTCGCGTAAGGATTTTCGCTGCGGGCGGCATGAGGTTGATCACCGCGTGGAGCGTAGCTACGATCGCCAAACGATTTTTCACCGCGTGGCGCGTACGACTTTTCACCACGTGGAGCAAAAGGCCGATCGCCACGAGGAGCGAAAGATTTTTCGCCACGATCCGCAAACGGCTTATCACCCCGAGGAGCAAAAGGCTTGTCACCGCGAGGTGCGAAGGGCTTGTCACCACGTGGGGCAAAACTGCGCTCGCCACGGTCGGCAAACGGCTTGTCACCACGTGGTGCGTAAGGACGTGACTCGCGTCCAGCATAGCCACCGCTCGGAGCCGAGCTACGGTCGTTACTAAAACGTCCACCTTTTTTACCACCCGCACCGCGGCCGGCGCCTTCAGGGCGCGCGCTTGGTGTGCGTTGTGGCTCAAGGCCTGCAATCACGTCAGAGGGGATTTGATGACCGATGAAATGCTCAATACGACGTACCTTATGACGCTCGCCATGCACAGCAAGGGTATACGCCAAGCCATCACGACCAGCGCGGCCAGTACGGCCGATACGGTGCACGTAATCTTCAGGCTGCATTGGCAGATCGTAGTTAATCGCGTGACTAATGGCTTGCACATCAATACCGCGTGCAGCGACATCGGTGGCAACCAACACACGTACACGACCGTCTTGCACTTCAGTCAAGGTGCGCGAACGCTGGCGTTGATTCATATCACCATGCAACGCCATCACTGAAAAACCAGTATCAGCCAAGTGTTCGGCCAAGTCATCAGCACCGCGCTTGGTGGCGGTAAACACAATCGCTTGATCCATTGCAGCATCGCGCAAGATGTGATCGAGCAAACGCAATTTATGGCCAGCATCATCTGCGTACAACAAAGTTTGAGTAATGTTGGCATGGCGATCTGACTGTGAAGCCATTTCAATACGCTGCGGGTCGCGCATCATGCGTGCCGCCAACTTTGCCACTGTGCCATCAAGCGTTGCTGAAAACAGCAGCGTTTGACGATCTTGAGGCGTACGGTCAACGATCGTATTGATGTCGTCGATAAAACCCATATCGAGCATGCGATCGGCTTCGTCGATCACGAGTATCTCGACCTGATCGAGATACAAATCCTTGCGCTGCTGAAAATCCAGCAGGCGGCCCGGCGTCGCCACCACGACATCGACTACCGCGCTGCCGAGTTGATTC
>CALCPT010000064.1 GCA_937897265.1 uncultured Alcaligenaceae bacterium | reverse complement strand
ATACGAGATACATTGGCGTGACTGGAGTTCAGACGTGTGCTCTTCCGATCTTATTCATCTGGCCCACTTGAAATTGATCGCCCCTGGGACGCCTACACCGATGATCAGCTCGGGTTAATGGATCATCTGGGGATCGACAAGTTCTTGGTAATGGGTTTTTGTATCGGCGGCCCCTACATTTGGAACCTGCTCAAACGCGCACCAGGGCGTGTTGTGGCTGCTATTCATGCGCAACCTAGCGGTTTTCGGCCAGAGATGCCCGAATTGTTTCGGGGTGGCAACATGAAAGAGTGGGCGCCTACGCTTTGCTTGCAGCGCCCTGGAATCACCATGGATATGGCACATGCGTTTTTGACCAACATGTACACCAACCGCAGCGACTTTGTATTTACGGTGGATCGCGATTTTGTGCGCAAGTGCACGACGCCAACCCTGGTGTTACCCGATGACAGCGTGCACCACCCCTATGCCGTCGCGAAAGAGGTGGTTGACTTGTGCCCAGGGGCAGAAGTCAGCATTTACCCCTGGAAGCAACCCACAAGCCTAGTGCCGCAGGCGGTAGCTCACATTCGTGAGTTTCTCGCTAAGCACGCACCGAAGTAAGTTTCACATGACAGCTCAATGCGGTCGCACAGCTGTTGCGACGCGTTGAGTGTGCTGCGATTGAACGCCTTAGTCGAACTAAACCGCCAGTAAGTGGCAACTCACCATGCGCCCTGAACCCAGCACAGTTTGTGCTGGGGCTTCAGTTTTACAGCGCTCGAGTGCTACTGGGCAACGCGTATGAAAATGACAACCGCCTGGCCGCTTGATTGGACTAGGCACATCGCCTTGCAACACCGTGCGTTGAGTCTTTTTCTGTGGATCTGGCACCGGCACCGCAGACAACAAGGCCTTGGTATACGGGTGCATCGGATCTGAAAATAATTCACGACGCTCGGCTAACTCAACGATTTTGCCAAGATACATCACAGCTACGCGATGGGTCATGTGCTCGACAATCGCCAAGTCATGGCTAATAAACAGCAACGCTAAGCCAAGTTCTTTCTGCAGATCTTGCAACAGATTCACGATCTGCGCCTTGACCGATACGTCAAGCGCTGACACTGCCTCATCGCAAATAATTAAATCTGGATCAGCCGCCAAGGCGCGCGCAATACAAATACGCTGACGCTGTCCACCAGAAAACTCGTGGGGCCAACGCCCCCCGGCATCTTTACCTAAGCGAACTTTTTCTAATAGCTGCGCCACCCTTGCATCGATCTCAGCGTCAGACTGCGCCAAACCAAAATTACGAATGGGCTCGGCAATGATATCTTTCACCCGCATTCTAGGATTTAAGCTTGAAAAGGGATCTTGAAAAATCACCTGAATGCGTTTGCGTAAGGGCCTTAAGGTAGTGGCAGTCAGTGAGTCAATGCGCACCCCATCTAACCAAACCTCACCCGCTGTCAAATCAAACAGGCGCAGGATAGAGCGACCCACGGTTGACTTGCCACAGCCCGATTCACCCACCAACGCAAGTGTTTCACCCCTGCGAATTGAAAACGAAACATCGTCAACGGCGTGCACATGCCCCGTCACCTTGCTAAATAAGCCGGTCTTTATCGGAAAAAACTTTTGCAGGTGGCGAACCTCGAGCAGCACGGGGTTTTCGTTCTTAGACATTGCATCACGATCAGTTAGGTTATTCATTGGCAAAAGCCACTTGGCCGGCAAAGTGGCACGCGACCAAATGTCCGCGCCCCTTATCTTGCATGGCGGGTGCAATTTCGAGACAAGGCTCTTTTGCTAAGGGGCAGCGCGAAGCAAACACGCAGCCTTTAATCTTTTGCTTCAAGCTTGGCACTAAGCCGGGGATTTCTTTCAAGCGCGAAGTGTGACCTTCGAGCGATGCGCCGAGTTTAGGCACAGCACCGAGCAAGCCTTGCGTATAGGGGTGTAAGGGATGCGCGAACAACTCACCTACGGGTGCTTCTTCAACTTTACGCCCGGCATACATCACCATGACGCGCTCAGCCACTTCAGCCACCACACCTAAATCATGCGTGATCAATACAATCGCAGCACCAATCTTATTTTTAAGATCAGCCATCAAATCCAGAATCTGCGCTTGAATCGTCACATCCAAGGCCGTGGTCGGCTCATCGGCGATCAACAAACGTGGGTTACAGGCCAAGGCCATCGCGATCATCACCCGCTGGCGCATACCGCCAGACAATTGATGCGGGTACTCATTTAAGCGGCGCGGCGCCTCTGAAATCCCAACGAGCTCTAACATCTCAGTCGCTCGCGCGTTGGCCTGCTGGCTGCTAATCGCCTGATGCAACAGCAAGGTTTCACGCAACTGTCGACCAATGGTCAGCACAGGATTCAAGCTTGTCATCGGCTCTTGAAAAATCATCGAGATCGCGTTGCCGCGAATCGACTGCATTTGTTTTTCAGACAGCGTTAACAGGTCTTGATCCATGAAACGAATTGAACCGGCGATTTTTCCGGGAGGCTCAGAGATCAGTCGCAAAATTGACATTGCGGTAACCGACTTGCCGCACCCTGACTCGCCTACGATGGCGAGTGTCTCACCTTCGTTGACTGAAAAACTAACACCATCCACCGCACGATTCACACCATCCGGGGTGCGAAAGTGGGTTTGCAAATTCTCGACTTCAAGCAAGGCCAAAAGAGTTCTCCAGTTAAGCTGACTTAGATTTACGCGGGTCTAGCACATCGCGAAATCCATCGCCTAACAAATTCACTGCCAACACCGTGAGCGATAAAAACACGGCCGGGAAAAAAATGATGTAAGGCTTGATCTGAAACAGCGTACGACCATCAGCCATGATGTTGCCCCATGACGGAATGATCGGAGGCACGCCGGCACCGATAAACGACAGGATCGATTCAGTGATCATGGCAGATGCACAAATGTAAGTGGCTTGCACCGTCAAAGGCGCGAGCGTATTTGGCAAAATGTGGCGCCAGATCAACATCGGCGTTCGACAACCACAAGAGATCGCTGCATCAACGTAGGGTTGCTCGCGCAGGGTCAACACCACACCACGCACTAAACGCGACACCCGAGGAATCTCAGCAATCGTGATCGCAATGATCACGTTTTCGACGCTTGCGCGTGTCAGTGCCATCAACGCGATCGCCAATAAAATCGGCGGGATCGACATTAGGCCATCCATGATGCGCATGATGATCGAGTCGGCCCGGCGGATCGTGCCCGAGACCAGACCAATCAGCAGGCCACTGACCGAGGCCAACAGCGCAACCGAAAACCCAACCATCAAAGACACCCGAGCGCCGTAAAGCACACGCGAATAGATATCGAGATCGGAAGAGCGTCGTGTAGGGAA
>CALCPT010000063.1 GCA_937897265.1 uncultured Alcaligenaceae bacterium | reverse complement strand
CTGCGCGTTTTGGCAGCGTCTTGGCTGAGTACAACAAGGCGCCTGACGTGATTCGCGAGCGGATGTATCTTGAAACCATGCAACAAATGTTTGCCAATGCTAGCAAGGTGTTGATTGACACCAAGGGCTCAAACAATATGTTGTATTTACCGCTCGATAAAATCACCCAGCAAGCGGCGCAAGATCCATCGCGCGCAGCATCGGGCTCGTCAACAGCCACGGGGATGCCCGTGATGCCTCAGATGCCAGTGCCTGCTGCAACAACGCCCGCTCGCCCGGCAGTGTCCGGTTCATCTAACTCACTGACGCGCGATCGCGGCAGTCGCTAAGCAGAGGACAGATCATGAAAAGATTATTTCCCCTGTTGATCGCATTGATCATCGGCCTCATTGCGTTGTCTTCTTCGGTGTTTATCGTGCGCGAGCGCGATTACGCGGTTGTGTTCGCTTTGGGTGAAATCAAAAAAGTTGTCTCTGAGCCTGGTTTGTATTTCAAGCTGCCACCACCTTTTCAAAACGTCGTGACGCTTGATCGGCGCTTGCTAACGATTGATGCGCAAGATGCCGAGCGTATTCAAACGTCTGAAAAGAAGAATTTGCTGATTGATTCGTTCGTCAAGTGGCGCATTGCTGATCCTAAGCTGTATTACGTTACCTTTGGTGGTAACGAGCGCGCTGCCCGAGAGCGCTTGCAGGCACAAATCCGTGATGCACTCAACGCCTCCGTCAACATTCGCACCGTTAAAGACGTGGTGTCGCTCGAGCGTGAAGTGATCATGAACGAAGTGCTTTCAAACGTTGTCAAACGCGCTGAAGCTTTGGGTGTGCAAATTGTCGATGTGCGGTTAAAGCGCATTGAGTTTGCCCCTGAAATTTCTGAGTCGGTTTTCCGCCGCATGGAATCCGAGCGTCTGCGTGTGGCCAACGAGGCACGTTCGATTGGTGCAGCTGAAAGCGAAAAAATCCGCGCTGAAGCTGACCGTAAGCGCGAGCAAATCGTGGCCGAGGCCTACGGCCGCGCCCAAGCCATTATGGGCGAGGGCGACGCTGTTGCTGCGGGGATTTACGCTAAGGCCTACGGCGCCAACCTAGATTTTTATAGCTTCTATAAAAGCCTAGAGGGTTACCGTGCAGCCTTTGGCAAACAGGGCGATGTCCTGGTGGTCGACCCAACATCTGAATTTTTCAGGTACTTAAAGTCGTCTTCTGGCAAATAGTCACTGCCCGGCCTCTGAAACTGAGGCCGTAACAGTGTTGCCATAATAGGTATAATACGATGTAAGCTTTAACGATTGTTCTGGCGGCTTGCCGGGCTTACGCCCCAAGCCGCTTTTCGTTTGGGCGACACTTTTTAAACTTTTAGCTTCTACCCCTATGAAAGGTAATTGGTTACTGCCTGAAAGCCTGGCCGATACGCTGCCGGCCGAGGCGCGCCGTATTGAAGAGCTGCGTCGTCAGTTGCTTGACCTGTTCCGTACCTATGGGTTTGAACTGGTGGCGCCTCCTTTGGTTGAGTACATTGACTCTCTGCTCTCAGGTACGGGCAGTGATCTTAATTTGCGCACCTCAAAGCTCGTCGACCAGTTGTCGGGCCGTACGCTTGGCGTTCGTGCTGACATGACACCCCAAATCACCCGAATTGACGCTCATCTGTTAAATCGCGCAGGGGTGACCCGGCTGTGCTATTGCGGTCCGGTGCTGCATGCCCGGCCTGCTGGCTTGCTGTCTAGCCGCGAGCTTCTGCAGATTGGGGCCGAAATTTTTGGGCATAAAGGGTTCGAGGCCGATCTCGAAATCATTCGTCTCGCCCTTGAAAGCGCTCGCCTCGCTGGCGTACAAACACTGCGCCTTGACTTGTGTCACGCTGGTTTGGTTCGTAGTTTGATTGAGGCTGATGCCGCGGCGCGAGCAGCAGGAGGGCGGCGCTGAGCGCGACGGCGAGCAGCCGGCTGCCCGTCACCTTCGCCCTCGTCTCCGGAAATGCCACGCTCTCCGGTGCGCAGTCCACGGCTCAGATGACGGCCAACCTGCAGCAGGCCCGCGTTGGCTCCTTCAACGTGGTCAACATGTTTCTGCAATACAGGGTACCCGGCGACAGCGTGATCGCCAAGGACCTGACCATCGACTCGCTCGCCATCATGGACATGGTGATGGAGCTCGAGGATCATTTCGACATCTCGATTCCCATGAACGTCGTGGCCGAGATCCAT
>CALCPT010000062.1 GCA_937897265.1 uncultured Alcaligenaceae bacterium | reverse complement strand
AGCGATTTTGCCTTTCAGTTGATAGTCCATCCCTCATCCTTATACGTGTAATGCTTGCTGAACAGTGATCTAAGCTCCATAATATTCGAGAATCTTCAAGACGATCTGTCGCCACCTCAATTTCATCACAAGGCCCATCGAATGCCCCTCGCTAAACTCTTCGTCACCAGCCTGCTGACACTATCAGCTCTGAGCACCTTCGGTAGCCAGGCGCAGGTGATCGACGGCTACCCGACACAGCCCATCAAGTTAGTGGTGCCGTTTCCACCCGGCGGAGCCTCTGACATCATTGCGCGCATCGTTGGGCAACGTTTAGCCGAACACATGAAAGCCACCGTGGTTATTGAAAACAAAGCGGGCGCCAATGGCAACATCGCTTCTGAGTATGTAGTGCGTTCAAAACCTGACGGCTATACCTTGATCTACAACAGTTCATCGGTGGCGTTAAGCCCTGCTCTGTATAAAAACTTAAGCTTTGATGTGCAAAAAGATTTGGCACCAGTCATTCTGACCACTGTTGTACCGATGCTGCTCAATGTCAACAACTCGGTCTCGGCTACCAATTTCAAAGAGTTCGTCGCACTGCTCAAAGCCAAGCCTGATTCGCTATCGTATGGCTCGGCAGGGGTTGGCAACATCACCCATCTTGCGCCATTTTTAGTCTTAGAGCAGTTAGGCTTGGTCGCCAACCATGTGCCATATAAAGGCAGTGGTCCCGCCATGATTGGTTTGGTAGGCGGCGAAGTTCAGTTTGATATGCAGCCGATCTCAGTCGGTCTGGCCTATGCAAAAGAAGGTCGCGTGCGACCGATTGCCGTCACAACTCTGGTTCGCTCTCCTGCGCTACCTAACGTGCCAACACTTGACGAAAGTGGCCTCAAGGGCTTTGAACTCGGGGCTTGGCAGGCCATCATGGTGCCCGCAAAAACACCTCCCGCAATCATCAAGCGCTTAAACACAGACATCATGGCAGTCCTCATGAACCCCGACACCAAAGAAAAATTGCTGTCGCAAGGCGCTCAAGTCTTGGGGTCGACGCCCGAAGAATATGGCGCCTATCTCGCGAGTGAAATCAAACGCTGGGATGCCGTGGTGAAAAGCAGTAAAACCGAGCCTCAATAAGTGCTTGAGGCGAGTTCTCACTAGGTCTCAGTGTCTTAGTCTGAGTTTTTGTGTATCGTTGCGGTCTATGATCCACATTATCGAACTTCGCCTACCCATCGATCACGCACCCGAGGCGCTGGCAGCGGCCATCGTCAAGCGCCTGGGGATCTCTGCCAGTGATCTTTTACAGATCGAGATCTTTAAACGTAGCTACGACGCCCGCAAAAATATTGCCCTGTCGTTCACCTACATTGTTGATGTCGTCGTCAAAAACGAAGCGTCAGTTCTAAAGCGCTTTGTGGACGATCCACAAGTTCGCTTAACGCCCGACACCAGTTATCACTTTGTGACGCAGGTCACCGAGCAGACAACTCGCCCAACGCTCAGACCCGTTGTGATTGGTTTTGGTCCCTGCGGGATTTTTGCTGCCTTATTGCTGGCACAGATGGGCCTCAAACCGCTCATTCTTGAACGCGGCAAGGCAGTGCGCGAGCGCACACAAGATACCTGGAAACTCTGGCGTAAAAACGTTTTAAATCCAGAATCCAACGTGCAATTTGGTGAAGGTGGCGCAGGCACGTTTTCAGATGGCAAACTGTATAGTCAGATCAAAGATCCAAAGTTTTACGGCCGCAAGGTCATTCAAGAGTTCATCAAAGCTGGCGCGCCCGAAGAGATTTTGTATGTCGCGAAGCCTCACATCGGAACGTTTCGCTTAGTAGGCATTGTTGAGACGATGCGAGAACAGATCATCGCGCTTGGCGGTGAAATTCGTTTTTCGCAGAAGGTCACTGGCTTTGAGATCGAAGCAGAGCAAATTCGAGGGGTTGTTCTTGAAAACGGTGAGCATATTGAGGCCGATCACGTCATTTTGGCGCTTGGCCATAGCGCCCGTGACACCTTTGAGGCTTTACACAACGCAGGGGTCTACCTCGAGGCAAAACCTTTCTCAGTTGGCTTTCGTATCGAGCATCCCCAATCAATGATTGATCGCGCACGACTCGGACCACATGCCGGCAACGCGTTAATCGGAGCGGCCGACTACAAACTTGTGCACCACGCGAACAATGGCCGAAGCGTGTACAGTTTTTGCATGTGTCCCGGTGGCACTGTGGTGGCAGCCACCTCAGAACCCAACCGTGTCGTCACTAACGGCATGAGTCAGTATTCTCGCAACGAACGTAACGCCAATGCTGGCATTGTAGTGGGGATCACACCCGAAGATTACCCGGGCGGTCCGTTAGCCGGGATTGCGTTTCAGCGCGCCATCGAATCCAAAGCGTTTGAGCTAGGCGGCGGCACCTACGAGGCGCCAGGGCAATTGGTAGGTGACTTTTTAATGGGGCGTGCCTCAACCGAGTTTGGCAGCGTGATGCCCTCTTATAAACCTGGCGTACATCTCACTGACTTGGCGAGCAGCCTACCTGCTTATGCCATCGAGGCTATTCGAGAGGCTCTGCCCGCCTTCGAGAAAAAAATCAAAGGTTTCTCGATGCACGATGCCGTGTTAACCGGTGTTGAAACACGCACCTCATCACCACTACGCATTACACGCGGAGCAGATTTTCAAAGCCTCAACGTCAAAGGCCTATACCCTGCCGGTGAAGGCGCGGGCTATGCGGGTGGTATTTTATCGGCCGGGGTCGATGGCATTAAAGTGGCCGAGGCCGTCGCGCTGAGTATGTTGGCACACTAACTCAACGCGCGCGATAACACCCGACCTGGCCGCGCACTTGTCGCCTGACCCTGCGCCCAGACGACCTCACCATTCACAATCACGGTGTGAATGCCTTTAGCCAACGCGATCGGATTGTCGTAGGTTGCCACTTCATCAATGGTCGCCTCATCGAACAAGGTTAGGTCAGCAAACGCACCCTCTTTAATCACACCGCGATCAGTCAGACCAAAATTCATTGCCGTTAGGCCGGTCATTTTATGCACTGCAGTTTCAAGCGAAAACAGTTTGAGCGAACGACGATAGTGACCCAGCACGCGCGGGAAGGTTGACCACAATCTTGGATGCGGAGAAGCATCGTGTGGCAAACCGTCTGAACCAATCATGGTTGGAGCAAATTGCAAAATCTTTTGCACATCCCCTTCATCCATCCTGAAATAAATTGCACCCGCTGGCAACAACTTAGCGACGGCTTCTTGTTCAGAGACACCCATTTGCTTAGCGATCTTATCCAAATCCTGCCCAGCGTACTGCGGCAAAGGTTTTGACCAAGTCACGATGACGCGCGATGAAGTCTCGGCACGGCTATACGACAACACCGTAGAGCCAGCCGTGTAGGGATAGCAGTCCAAACAAATCGGCTGCTTAGCCATATTTTTTTGGATGTACGCGAGGGTCTCATCTGAGCGGCCATAATTTTTTGCACCAATCACCTTGTGATGCGAAATCACTACCGGCACGTCGGTTTCGCGACCAATCCGAAAGGTTTCTTCAAGTGAGTCGATGACACCATCGGCCTCGTCGCGCATATGGGTGGCGTACATGCCGCCCACCTCGGCCGCGTCCAGCGTCGCCGAGGCGATGAACATCCTGGAGCAGTTCCCGGTCGGTGACCTGGGCCAGGGCAACGTCGCCACCATGCACCTGATTGCCGAGGCGCTGAAGATCGTCACCGTCGACCGGCGCTACTCCGGCGGCGGCCCGCAGTGGAAGACGCCGGCAACCGGCATCGCCAGCAAGGCCTTCGCCAGGGAACGCGC
>CALCPT010000061.1 GCA_937897265.1 uncultured Alcaligenaceae bacterium | reverse complement strand
GCGCACGTTGCCGCGCCCCTGGCAGGTGGGGCAGGGCTCGCAAAGTTGATGCGCCAGTGAATCGCGCGTGCGCTTGCGTGTCATCTCGACTAACCCCAGCTGCGTAAAACCATTGATCGTCATCCGCGTACGGTCTGGCGCGAGTGCCTTCTCGAGTTCGGCCATGACGGCTTCGCGATGCCCTGGCTCATCCATATCAATGAAGTCAATGATAATGATGCCCCCCAGATTGCGCAGCCTTAGTTGACGAGCGGCAGCCTGCGCTGCCTCAAGGTTTGTTTTAAAAATCGTATCGTCAAAATTGCGACCCCCAACAAAGCCGCCAGTGTTGACATCAACCGTGGTGAGCGCTTCAGTTTGATCAATGATCAAGTAACCACCCGATTTCAAGTCGACGCGTCGTGACAGTGCTAGTTTGATTTCCTCTTCGATGCTTGCCGTATCAAATAATGGGCGCTCGCCGCTGTAGTGCTCAATGCGTGTCGTCACTGACGGTGTGTACGTTTGCGCCCAAGTCTCAAGCTCTGCGTAGGTACTGCGTGAATCCACCAAAATACGATGTGTGTTGGGTGTGACCATGTCTCGCAGCACCCGCTGTGCCAAGCTCAGGTCTTGGTGCAACAGACTGGTCGCCGGTAGCGTGCGCGCCGACTGTTGAACATTGGCCCACAGCTTTTGTAAATACATCAGGTCTGCAGTGAGTTCGTCATCAGTCGCAAGTTCGGCTTGCGTGCGCACAATAAAGCCGCCTTTCTCAGTTGGTGGGACAAGCGTTTGCACTCGGTCGCGCAGTGCTTGGCGCTCACTTTCCGAGCCAATTTTTTGCGAGATACCGATGTGTGGCTCATGCGGCAAGTAAACCAACATCCGCCCAGCGATGCTGATTTGCGTCGACAGGCGCGCGCCCTTGGTGCCGATCGGATCCTTAATCACCTGAGTCATCAGGCTTTGTCCCTCGAACAGCAGCTTTTCAATGGCGACTGGTGGCGTGTTTTGTGTGCGTGCGTTGCGGTTCTCGCGCAGATCTGCGATGTGCAAGAAAGCGGCTTTCTCAAGGCCAATATCAATAAAGGCACTTTGCATGCCAGGCAAAACCCGCACGACTTTACCTAGGTAAATATTGCCCACCTGTCCGCGTTGGATCGCCCGCTCCATATGTAGTTCTTGTACGGCTCCCTGTGCCACCAAGGCCACGCGGGTCTCAAAAGGGGTGACGTTAATTAGAATATCTTCAGTCATAAGTCTCTCAGGGTAGAAGTGCTATCCGTATTCATGCTATATTAGCGGGCTTGGCAGGACAAAAGTTTTTGGCAGGGTTTTTCAAGCAGTCGTCGGTGCAAATTGTTTAAAACGTAATTTGACACAGACAAAAAAATCCTCCATAATCTCGTTTCTGTGCTGATGACAAAACAAAGACAGGCAACTGGCTCTGAGTCAAAAGCGAAGTAAGCAGTACCGAGTACCTTGTTCTTTAAAAATTTGACAACCGATAAGTG
>CALCPT010000060.1 GCA_937897265.1 uncultured Alcaligenaceae bacterium | reverse complement strand
CTCGTTAACGGTGACGCTGGTCCATCGCTCAGATCGTAAAAAAAATCAGCAAGAGGTTGAGGCAGATATCCGCGCATTGCTTGCGCGTGAGCCTGGGGTTCGCATTACTGTTGGACCACAAGACGTTGGCGTAAAAATGCAGATCGTGCTTCAAAGTGAAGATCCTTTGGCGTTGACAGCAGCAGCGCATGTGGTCGAAGGTGAGTTGCGAGGCTTAAAGGGAATCGGTAACGTGTTGTCGTCGGCTAGTTTGGTGCGCCCTGAATTGATCGTGCGCCCAAATTTTGCGCGTGCGGCCGACTTAGGTGTGACCGCACAAAGTATCGCTGAGACTTTGCGCGTTGCAACCAGTGGCGACTACGACGTGAGTTTGCCAAAACTCACTCTTTCCGAGAGACAAATTCCGATCCGCGTCAAATTGCCGGACTCTGCACGCACTGATATTGATGCACTGGCACGCTTAACGGTTCCAGGTCGGTATGGCCCGGTTTTATTGGGTAACGTGGCTACACTGACGATGGATAGTGGACCAGCGCAGATTGATCGTTTAAACCGTAGTCGTAACGTGGTGTTGGATGTCGAACTGGGTTCGCGCCAGTTGGGTGAGGTGTATGCCGAGGCGATGGCCTTGCCAGGTCTTCGAAACTTACCCGCTGGGGTGCGTCAGACCGAATTGGGCGATGCCAAAGAAATGCAAGCCTTGTTTGCGAGTTTTGGATTGGCGATGGCAATTGGCTTGTTGTGCATTTATATGATTCTGGTTTTGCTGTTTCACGACTTTTTGCAACCGATCACTATTTTGGGTGCTTTGCCGCTTTCGATTGGCGGCGCTTTTGTTGCGTTGCTTTTGACAGGCAAAAGTTTTTCAATGCCCTCGTTGATCGGATTGATCATGTTGATGGGGATTGTGACTAAGAATTCAATTTTGCTGGTTGAGTATGCGATCGTGGCAAGGCGTGGCGGAATCTCACGCACCGAAGCTTTGCTAGACGCCTGTCATAAGCGTGCACGGCCCATCGTGATGACAACGATCGCGATGATCGCTGGTATGTTTCCGATTGCGATTGGTTGGGGATCAGATCCAAGCTTTCGTTCGCCCATGTCGATTGCGGTGATGGGCGGGTTATTGACCTCGACAGTTCTCAGCTTGTTGGTCATCCCTGCAGTGTTTACTTATGTCGACGATCTTGCAGTTTGGTTGCAGCGAATCAAAGCGAAAGTGATGCGCAGCGCTTAAACCATCGGCTACGCAAGGGCCTAGGGCCTAGGGCCAAGGGCCTTAGAGGCCCTTGCGCAGCGCATCAAGAGGCGGCCAAGTAGGGCCTGCGCTTATCCTTTGCGCATCGTATAAAACACGGGCCCCTGGGCCTGAAAGTTAACCCAGCCCTTGCGTAGCGCCATCAGGTTATAGATCGCTCCTAGTGGGATGTAGGGGACTTGATCCAACACTTGAAGTTGAATGTCTTGGCATAGTGCTTTACGTTGCTCAAGCGTTGGTGCGTAAAACCAATCGGTGCGTAGTTTTTCGATTGTGGGGTTGGTGGGCCAGCCAAACCAAGCCTGCTTGCCGGTGCCGCGAATACCCAAATTGCTCGTGGGGTCGAGATTGCTCGTGCCAGTCATCGCGGTAAATCCAACGTGCCACCCGCCCGAAGCTGGGGGCTCTTGGCTGTTGCGGCGTTGCAGGTAGCTGCCCCAGTCCATCGAACGCAAGTCGACTTTCAAGCCTAGTTTTTTAAACAAATCTGCAGTGACCAAGGCAGACGCGTGATGCTTTGGCGAATCCACTGGATCGAGTAATACGATGGGTTCGCCCTTGTAACCAGACTCTTTGATGAGTGAACGGGCAAGTGCAAAATCGCGCTTGCCAGTGAGTTTTTCTAAGCCCGCGGTAGACGCCATTGGCGTACCAGGGACCCAAACCCCCACTTTGTCATGCCAGTACTCAGGAAACTCTGAGCCATTTGCTGCGGTCATGTATTCGGTTTGATT
>CALCPT010000059.1 GCA_937897265.1 uncultured Alcaligenaceae bacterium | reverse complement strand
GAGTTTCGACTCGTTGAGCGGCTTGCGCGCGAGATTGCGTTGCCCTGGCCGCAACTTAGCGCACGGCGTCTGCAAACTGCGTCGCATGGGGTTCGCTTGGACTGGCGCCGAGCGTTAAGAGAGTCGGCCCGTTATGACGGAGAGTTGCTCGCCGTGCCCTATTTGGCGCGCCGTCTTGAGCCGCTACCGGTGTTGCTATTGATTGATGTGTCGGGATCAATGGAACGCTACGCGCGCTTGATGCTGGCTTTTTTGCATCAAAGTACCCGGCGGGTCGCGCGTTCAGTTTTTGCATTTGGCAATCACCTGACTGATTTAAATCCTGCGTTTAGACTCGCTGATACCGATGCGATGTTAGAGCAAGCCAATCGCTTAATTAGTGACTTTGCGGGTGGAACGCAAATTGGTGCCTCGCTTGCTGAACTGCGACGTACACAAAACCGACAATTAGTGGGTCGTCGTACTGTGGTGCTGCTCATTAGCGATGGTTTAGATACGGGTGGGTCAGAACAACTTGCCGCTGAGTTAGACTGGTTAAAGCGCAATTGTCGCAGTTTGTTATGGTTGAACCCTATGCTGCGCTTTGACCAGTATCAGCCGACCGCACACGGGGCAGCTGCATTACAAAAAAAAGCAGATGGCATGTTGGCGATTCATAATTTAGCGCAATTAGAAGATTTGGCACGCAGCTTGGTACAGTTGATTAAAAGATAATTATTTTTTAGCGAGAAGATGATGGATATGCAAGGTAACCGCTTGTTGGCGGTGTCACAACAACAAGCTTGGAATTCGCTTAATGATCCAGAGATGTTAAAGAGCTGTATTCCTGGCTGCGAAAAATTTGAGCTTGTGAGTGAAAACGAATATGCGGTGACCGTAGCGGTCAAGATCGGTCCTGTGTCTGCCAAGTTTAATGGCAAGGTTAAGTTGGCTGATATTCAGGCTCCGTCCTCCTATTCCCTTCAGTTTGAGGCGCAAGGTGGTGTCGCCGGGTTTGGACAAGGTGAATCAAAGGTCGAATTGATGCCTCGCGAGGGCGGGTGCGAGCTAAAGTACACCGTTCATTCAAAGGTCGGCGGAAAAATCGCCCAACTTGGACAGCGCTTGATTGATGGCGTAGCCAAGTCTTTGGCTGAAGATTTTTTTAAACGGTTTGAGGAGGCCTTGCAGGCTAAGTTTCCCGTTGCCGAAGCGAAAGCCGAAGCCGCAGCCGAGCAGGCTAGTGCGATCCAGACGACGGCGCCCAGCGCCCCAAAGACTCAGCATTTAATGTGGATCACTGTGGCGATCGTTGCGGTGGCGTTACTCACTTGGTATGTCAGGCGTTAGTCACCGACTCCTCGGCCAGTTTGACTAGAAGATATCGAAGCAATACAGTGACACTCATACTATCTAAAAATAAAATCAAGGGGCAAAACGATGGCTGTCACTAAAGTTGGTCGGTATCTGGTCGAAAGGGTGGTTGAAGTCGAGCGCCCCTATGCACCGGCGCAAGATTTTTTTCCCGACTTAACGCAAGACATGTTGACGACTTGTTTGCGTGAGTTGCCCGGCGGTCAACTGACAACTGATGGCAGGCTGCAAATGAGTTTTCACTCGTTTGTTGTCAAAACTGGCCGCTTTACGATCTTGGTGGATTCTTGCTGCGGTAACGACAAAGAGCGTCCGTTGCGTCCAGGGTTTCATAAAATGAATAATGATTTTATGGGGGCGCTTGCTAAGGCAAAGGTTAAGCCTGAAGAAGTCGATTATGTGATGTGCACGCACTTGCACTGGGATCATGTCGGCTGGAACACTCGCTTAGTTGATGGTGTTTGGAAACCGACCTTTCCAAATGCAAAATACCTGATGTCAAAAACTGAATATGAACAGGCTGATGCCGTTTATCGCAGCGGCAAAAAAGATACTCATACTCAGGCGTTTGAGGATAGTATCGATCCGATCGTACGGGCCAAGCAGGCCGTATTAGTCGCAGACGATTACGAAGTTGATAAGGGAATGTGGATCGAGCCCTGTCATGGGCATACCCCGGGCAACATTGTGATTAATCTTGAGTCCGAGGGCCAGCGGGGTGTGTTGACCGGTGACGTGATTCATCATCAGATCCAGTTACGTTATCCCGAAATGTCGACCACAGCCGACGCTGATCAAAATTTGGCGCGCGTCTCGCGGACCGCCTTAATCGAAAAGCATGCGGCTAGTGGCAATCTGATATTCCCAGCCCATTTCCCTGCCCCCACAATTGGACGAATCGAGCCAAATGCCGCAGGTGGCTTTCGCTACGACACAGATGCAGTCTGAGGCGTCGCGCCGGAGTCGCGCAATTCTGCTCCTCGCATTGCTTGTCGTGATTTGGGGTGTGAATTGGGTCGTTGCTAAAAAGTCTCTTGAGTATGTATCGCCTATTTGGGTGACTGCGTTTAGGCTAGTGCCAATGTGCGTCATTTTTTTCGTGGTGTGCTTGGCAACTAAGCAATTGCGTATTCCAGTGCGAGCCGATCTGCCGGTTGTTTTTAGTATTGGCTGGTTGCATATGGTTGGGTTTTCGGTCTTGGTCAGTGTGGGCATACAGTACCTACCTGCCGGGAAGTCTATTGTGTTGGCCTATACAACGCCCTTGTGGGTGCTGCCCGCAGCGTGGCTCTTTTTAAACGAGCCCTTTACCCCTCGCCGAATTCTGGGCCTGGTGGTCGGTATGTCCGGCCTCATCCTGATCTTGCAGCCCGGCGCAATGGATTGGACCGAT
>CALCPT010000058.1 GCA_937897265.1 uncultured Alcaligenaceae bacterium | reverse complement strand
TGTTCGCGCGTCTTCGTGGTCTTGGTGAAGGGTTTGTCGCGCTGGATGATCTCGCGCATCTTCTTCTCGATCGCCGCGAAGTCTTCCGTGGTGAAGGGCTCGTTGCGGAAGAAGTCGTAGTAGAAGCCGTTCTCGATGACGGGACCGATGGTGACCTGAGCGTCCGGAAACAGCTCTTTGACAGCATATGCAAGCAAGTGCGCTGTCGAGTGTCTAATCAGCTCTAGGCCTTCGGGATCTTTACCCGTAATTAAGGCGAGCTGAGCGTCTTGTTCGATCAGGTGGCTCGTGTCCACCAGTTGGGATTGTTCACCCCGCGTCACACGCCCGCCCAAAGCGGCGCGGGCGAGCCCTGCTCCGATTGATTGCGCCACCTCGGCAACCGTCACTGGGCCCGGATATTGGCGTTGAGAACCGTCTGGCAATGTAATCGCGATCATTATTGGGTGTCGTTCACTCGAGCAGAACCGACATGTATCAGAGTGGGATGCCGTGCCAGGTGGTTTGTGCCAACGTTTAAGCTAGCAAACCTGCCGCGCGATCCGTATCAAATGACATGCAAAATCTAGTTAAAAACAACCAAGATTTTAGCATTACAAGAGCTTAAGGCTCGTTCAACGAGGCCTTGGCAGCCTCTTGGGGAGTCAAACCCTCGTAAAACTGGTCTGTAAACCACTCAGCCTGTTCTTCGATGTACCCTTGCGCTTCGCGTAAAGTTGCGCCAGCCGCCACTAAAAATCCCTCAACCTCGGTACACCATTCGATCAGAGCCAATGTATCTGGATCAATCTCTTCTTTTTTTGCCATCGAGGCGAACTCCTTATCAGTGGTGATGCTCACAGAACCGTAACAATCGCCAGCTTATCTTCGATTCACCATCGATAAACGGTAGACCATTGCACTATAGCGGTATACCATTGCAGTTTTGGCAATATGCACAAGCTTTGGGTAATAGGTAGAACTGTCGACATTTTGTTCATCACACAAGCGCCGAGCAAATCTCTAAATGCTTCAAAAACTTAAAATCATCAGTGTCGCTGTCGGGATTATATTTTTTTTGCTGAGCCTGCTTTCAGCATTACAGTATTTTCGCTTTCAACACCTATTGTTTGATATCAATCAATCTAAAATTGAAGTGCCGGCAGACGCACTCAAACGCGATATCGAACGAAGCATAGCGACTGGAATTGCGCTGCACACCAATGCGCAAATTCCTCTCATGTTGAACAATGTCATTCAGAACAATCCCATTGTGCTATCGATTGAACTGATTAACCCAGCCTCACGTGAGCGCGAAGTATTTTGGTCATCAGGCACGCGTCCCGCTTCATCTTTGCGTCCTGATCAAGCTAGCCCAACGAACCGGACCGCACCCTCACCAAAGCCAGGTGACACCCCAGTGTTCATACAGCAGTGGCCAATTATTGATCCACTTGGAATGACTGTTGCGCAGTTAGTGTTTGTATCTGATAAGTCTGGGGCTCTTGATATCGCAGCCAAAGCGCGTGCCGAAATCCTAACTTTAGCGGCATATTTATGCCTCGCTTCGTTCGCACTTCTGGCTCCGATTCTTTTTCTCCTTCTTTTGAAGTTAGATAAGATTGTATTGACCGCGAAATCAGTCGTTTTAGGCTCGACCCCAGACCAAGAGTCATTGATGGACAGCGAAGTCTGTCAATTTGCACTAAATGCTCGTGAGGCGAAAAACCTTGCAAACTCGGTTCTTGCCAAGTTTTTAGAACCTCTGGACGCTGATGAGGCGCAAGGCGTTCCAACCACGACGTCAGCTAAGGTGTCACCAACATGACGCAATCCGTAAAAAAAACCGTCGAAAAAAAACTAGCAAGGCGTACCTTTTTATCCCTTTCGATCATAGGTCTTAGTGCTGCACTACTGTTAACATTTTTAATGCTAAACAGTTTCAAAGACATTCTGACGCCACAGGTTTTATTAAAAAGCAATGTTGTAGCCAAATCAGTTCAAGCGACGATCGCTGACGCGCTCAAACTGGGCATTCCGTTTGAGTCTCTGGTTGGGGTCGAGGATTACTTGTCAGACGTGTTGACAGACAACCCTGAAATAGATTTTATTCAAATCAAAAACAATCAAGGTCGCGTCTTTGTCAAGTATCGTGATGCAGGTTCTTCTACGCAGGCGCACCAAAATGTGATTGAAGAAACCATCACACACGACAGTTTGCCAGCGATTACGGTTGGGTTGCGAAAATCCTACGTCAATGAAAAGCTAAGCGTCATGGTCGGCGATGCAGTCGTCGTTTCTTTGGTGGCGTTTACGGTCGGACTTGAAATTACTCTCTTCTTTGTGGTGCTTTGGATTTTTAGGCCGATAGGCACCTGGACTTCAATGATCAACGGCCTAAAAACGGGCCAAACCCAAAAGAGCTTGTCAATCGCTATTGCTGGGCCTTTCTCAGAGCTCATCACGCTGACTGCCCAATCCTTTCAGACCTTCACTGGGTCAATCCGAAAAGCGAAAACTCCGAATGACAGTAATGAATGGTATGAGCCCAAAGCCTACGATCTGCGCCTCGTGCTGTTTTTATTTGTTTTTTCAGAAGAACTCCTAAGATCATTTTTGCCGATTTATGTCAAAGACATTGCGGCAATGCACCCGTTAATTGCTGTAGACATAGACATCGCACTCCCGATTATGTCTTATATGCTATTTGCCGGACTCGGAACGGTGTTTGGTGGCGGCTTAGTCGAGCGCCTTGGCATCCGAAACTCGTTCAAATGGAGTGTTGTGATCTCAACAATCGGCTTAGGTGGATTGGCCTTCGCAACAACAGTGATTGAGGTGGTGATCTTACGGGCAATGTGCGCCTTCGGCTATGCGGTTGCAACGGTCGCCGCTCAAGTATTTATGACCAAAACGGCAAAAAACGAAGAAGAAAGAACGCGTGGACTTAGCACCTTTGTTGCGGCTGTGACAGCAGCCTCTTTGTCCGCGGCGCCGATTGGAGGTGTAATCGCTCAACTGTTCGGCACTGACGCAGCGATGCTATTTGCAGCTGCCTTAGCCGTATTGTCTTGGTTCTTCTTTAACGGCATCAGCGTCCAATCCTTAGAAAATGCGGCCAAAATCTCGAACTCCAGCACATCGCTTGGGCAAAGTTTTGGCGCCATGCTCAAAAATCGAAAAATCCTCATCATATTAATTAGTAACGTTTTATCCGGAAAACTAATGCTGGCCGGCCTCATGTTCTATTTGACGCCTCTTCTGCTACTCGGGTTTCAGTTCACCCAAGTGACGATTGGTCAGTTCTTTATGTTTTATTACGTACCACTCACGATTGGCAACGCCTTGTTGGCTCGCTTCGTCCTCTCGCCCAAAGCCACGACACCCATGATGGTATTCGGGGCGGTTTTGTCGGGAATCGGCGTTTTGTTACTGATTTGGTTGAATAAACCGTATGCCTTAGCGATTGCCATTATCTGTTTAGGCCTTGGTCAAAGTGCGGTATTAACCCTAGCCCCTGCAATACTACTGAAGACTACACGAACCGAATTGCCACAGATCAATATTTCGCACACACTTTCTTTAGTTCGTACCTTTGATCGTATCGGCGGCATCCTCGGTGCCGCATTTGCGGCGACTTTTTCACTTCTTATCGATTATCGAGACGCAACGATCGGCCTAGGGATTGTTGTCCTGATACTCGCTCTGGGCAATTTAGGGCTTCTTCTACCCTCTAGCCGTGTCAAATAGGCTTTGGTACAAAATGACTTTACTAAAACTTAGTCGTGTCGCACTCTCATTCTGTATGAGTTGCTTATTGTTGTCTTTAGCTGAAAATACGTTTGCTGCTGACGTCAAGCCTTATCGCATCACCATGGTGGTATTTCGAGGCTGCGAAGAAGCCTGTGAAGGCTTCAAAAGCTACTGGACGAATCGCAAAATACCCGTCGAAATCGAAGTACTAGACGCCAAGACGGACATCAAACGGCTACCCGAATTCGTCAAGCACGTAAAGGCTACCAAGCCCGATCTTCTTGTGACGTGGGGTACCACGGTCAGTTTACAGATGCTTGGAACTGTAGATAATGTTGACCCAGCCAAGCACGTCACTGACATACCCTCTCTGTTTATGATTGCGTCGACGCCAGTCGGCTCAAAGCTTGTCAAAAGCTTAAACGCGCCGGGACGAAATGTCACCGGAACCCTATACATTGTGCCGGTCGCAACCCAACTGAGTACTGCGCGCCTGTATATGCCTTTCAAGCGGGTCGGTTATATCTCGAACTCAACCGAAGATAATTCAAAGATCGTGCAGCAAGAGCTTGAGCTCGCACAATTTGATTTTAACTTTGACCTCGTTGCCGTGAACGTCCCGCTAAACGCAGCGGGAAAGCCAGATGCGGCTAGTCTGCCTGCCCTA
>CALCPT010000057.1 GCA_937897265.1 uncultured Alcaligenaceae bacterium | reverse complement strand
TGCTCTTCCGGACTATTAACGACTGATTGCTATTGGTGCCCCGAATATTGACGCTGCTAAGCGACTGGGGGCCGCCATAGTTGAGCGCTTCAATACTGTGTTCGCGCATCAGGGCATCCGTCAGCGTGCCATTGGGTAAGGTGTCTAACTCATCACGGCCGATCACACTGTTGTCGCCTAACGTGTCTGACAACGGCTCGGCGGTACGCCCAGGGGTCACCACGATCGTGGCAAGTTGCGGGGTGGGGCCAAGCTTGAGTTCGGCAACTGAGGCCTCGCGAGTTGCTTGGGCAGAAACAGTGTTTGTCGCCGTTGTGGCAGACGCTGCGGTAGTGGTTTGTGCCCGTGCGCTGGTCGCGAAGGCCAAGGCCAAGGCAGCAGCTGCGACGCTGAGCCGAGTGATAATGGATTGCATGAATACGACCTCGTAATGGTCTGCGTCCCCGCAGGCCTTGAACGTTCAAAAAGATCAATACCCTAGGGGGTGTTATCTTTGCTTAAACTGGCCGGTATCGGGCTGGCGCCAAGGCTTTATTGTTAAAACCCTGGCGTTGACCGTTGCGGGGGCAGCACAGGCACAACCGTCTGACGACGCGTCTCCCTGTTTCCCGTTTAACTTTCCCAATGCGGCACGCAAACCCTAAGGCGCGCGAGCTGTTGCACCGAAAGCACCAATTCTGCGGCCTATGTTACCTCACGGCGTTTTTGGTAAACTTGCACACCAGCAAATCTTCGTCTGCTGGTTGGTTAAGGCTTGAGCCTCAGTCACAACCTTGGCCATCCCTTTGGTTCTAGTTTTCAGTGCTTCTGTTTCATGGCGCTTTAAACCCGATGCAGCCTCTCTGTGCATCGTCACTCAGATTTTTAGCGTCGCGATGTCTTACCCTAAACTGCCTTTTCCGCTTGCAAGCTATACCCGTGGCGCTGAGTTCGCGCGTGCATTGGGTTCGCGCATCATGATTCTTGATGGCGCAATGGGCACCATGATTCAGCAATACAAACTCTCTGAGGCTGATTTTCGTGCAGAACGGTTTGCTACCCACGGTAAAGACGTGAAAGGCAACAACGAATTGCTTTCGTTGACTCGTCCCGACATCATTCTTGAGATTCATAAGCAGTACCTTGCCGCTGGTTGCGACGTGATCGAAACCAATACGTTCGGTGCGACAACGATTGCGCAAGGCGATTACGAGTTGTCAGAACTTGCTTACGAGCAAAACCTCGAGTCGGCCCGTCTTGCTCGGGCCGCCTGCGACGCCTACAGTACGCCCGAGCGTCCACGGTTTGCCGCAGGCGCCCTTGGGCCGCAGCCTAAAACCGCTTCGATCTCGCCCGATGTCAACGATCCGGGTGCGCGCAACGTGACCTTTGACGAATTGCGTGTGGCCTATGCCGAGCAAGTCAATGGTTTGCTTGACGGTGGAGTCGATCTCATTTTGATCGAAACCATTTTCGATACCCTTAACGCCAAGGCCGCCATTTTTGCTGTCGAAGAGGTTTTTGAAGCCCGCGGCGAACGTCTGCCTGTCATGATTTCGGGCACAGTCACCGATGCGTCAGGTCGCATCTTATCTGGTCAAACCGTTGAGGCGTTCTGGAACTCTGTGCGCCACGCGCGCCCGATTACCATTGGCTTGAATTGCGCACTCGGTGCCGCGCTGATGCGTCCCTACATCGCCGAGTTGGCAAAAATTTGCGATACCTACGTGTGTGTGTATCCCAATGCCGGTCTGCCCAACCCCATGAGTGATACCGGCTTTGACGAAACGCCCGCTGATACGTCGGCGCTTCTCGAAGAGTTTGCTCGCGCTGGGCTCGTGAATATGGCGGGCGGCTGTTGTGGCACCACGCCCGAACATATCCAAGCGATCGCTGAAAAAGTCAGATCCTTGCCGATTCGTGTGGTGCCTGAGATCTCGATCAAAACGCGCTTGTCAGGCCTTGAGGCGTTGAATATCGATGATGAGTCGTTATTCGTCAACGTCGGCGAGCGCGCAAACGTGACAGGCAGCAAGGCCTTTGCGCGCTTAATCCGCGAAGAAAAATACGACGAGGCCGTTGCAGTGGCGCGCCAACAAGTTGAAAACGGTGCGCAAATTATCGATATCAACATGGACGAAGCCATGTTGGATTCGGTCGCCTGCATGCATCGCTTTTTAAATATGATCGCCTCCGAGCCTGATATTGCACGCGTACCAGTGATGATTGACAGCTCAAAATGGTCTGTTATTGAAACTGGTCTGAAGTGCGCGCAGGGCAAATCGATCGTGAACTCAATCTCGCTCAAAGAGGGCGAAGAGCCGTTCCTAAAGCAGGCGCGGTTATGTCGCTTGTATGGTGCTGCGGCAGTCGTGATGGCCTTTGACGAACAAGGTCAAGCCGACACGCTTGAACGTCGCAAAACAATTTGCACGCGCGCGTACAACTTGTTGATCGATAAAGTTGGTTTTCCGCCCGAAGATATTATTTTTGATCCAAACGTCTTTGCTATTGCCACCGGTATCGACGAACATAATCACTACGCAGTAGATTTTATTGAGTCGACAAAATGGATTCGCGAGAATCTGCCGCACGCGCGTATCTCTGGTGGGGTCTCGAACGTCAGCTTTTCGTTCAGAGGCAACGAGCCCATTCGTGAGGCAATCCACACAGTGTTTTTGTATCACGCCATCCGCGAAGGAATGACGATGGGCATTGTGAACGCAGGGCAATTGGGCGTGTATGCCAATATTGATCCAACGCTACGCGAGTTGGTTGAAGACGTGGTGCTCGATCGTGAATAAAGCCAAAGCATTGGGCAAAAAAGACCCAAACGATACGCGCACCCCAACCGAGCGGCTAGTTGAGTTCGCCGAGAATTTTAAAGGCAATGGCATTAAGCGCGAAGAAGACCTCGCTTGGCGCCAGCAGTCGGTTGAAAAGCGTTTAGCCCATGCCATGGTGCATGGCATGACGCAATTTATTGTTGAAGACACTGAAGAAATTCGTCAGCAGATTGCCGATCGCAATGGGCGCCCCATCGAAGTGATCGAAGGCCCACTCATGGATGGCATGAACATCGTGGGCGATTTGTTTGGTGAAGGCAAAATGTTTTTGCCTCAGGTGGTGAAGTCTGCCCGCGTGATGAAGCAAGCCGTCGGTCACTTGATCCCGTTTATCGAGGCTGAAAAAAAGCTGATCGAGGCAGCAGGCGGCGATGTACGTGCAAAAGGCAAGATTGTGATTGCCACCGTCAAGGGTGATGTGCACGATATTGGCAAAAACATTGTCACCGTGGTCCTGCAGTGTAATAACTTTGAAGTTGTGAATATGGGTGTGATGGTGCCCGCCGCCGAGATTTTGGCGCGTGCCAAGGCTGAAAATGCCGATATCGTTGGTTTATCAGGGTTGATTACCCCAAGCCTCGAAGAAATGGCTTACGTAGCGAGTGAGATGCAGCGCGACGACTATTTCCGTAGTCGCAAAATCCCGTTGATGATTGGTGGCGCCACGACCAGCCGAGTGCATACGGCTGTCAAAATTGCTCCGCATTATGAAGGCCCGGTGATTTACGTGCCCGATGCGAGTCGATCGGTCGGCGTTGCGCAAAACCTTGTTTCTGAAACCGCCAATACCTACTTAGAAGAGCTTGCAGTTGAGTA
>CALCPT010000056.1 GCA_937897265.1 uncultured Alcaligenaceae bacterium | reverse complement strand
ATGAGCACTAGGCGAAGCGCACGGCCAATCGTGGCGTTCGCACGAAAGCCCTGTCCAAACACGTTTGAACCACAGTTCAAGCCAATCTCGTGTCGGATCGGACCATTGACCATCAGCATCGGTGCCACCGGATGAGTAGTCGACTGGATGCCAGATAAATTAAAGTGAGGCACTGCCATCGCTTTTAATGCCGCGACTAGCACAGGCATGTAACTTGGTTTGCAACCCGCCATCACAGCATTAATTGCCAACTTCTCGACACTGCATAGGGCGTAGCCCGGTGCAACCGCAGCGATCTCGATCTGTCTGGCTAAACCACTACCTGCAACCATTGCTGCGACACGTTCTGGTGTCGGGGCCACGATCGGCAGGCCGTCTGTCCAACCTTGCTGCTCAAAATACTCTTGTAAAGAATCGTCAGACAGATCTAGCTCTAATAACGTTGCGTGGGTGCTCACGACGAGCCCTCCAAAGGTTGAACGACTCGCGCCTGTATCCGCAAACTTTGTTGGTACTGAGCCTTGACAGCGCTCAACGCAGCTAGCGCAACAAAGTCGCGGTGTATCAGAGTCAATTCTTGGGCATGACTGTTAAAAACTGTACGACATCGACCAAACGTTGCGATGCAATCGCATCGATTTCGTCGAGAGATCGGTTTGCTAAGGGGTGGTCGATTAACAAAATCGGCAAGCTTGGTAGGCCTAGAGATTTTGAACGTGTTGAGGCAATCCCCCGAAAGGGTTGCGTTACGAACGTCACCGTGGGGATCCCCAGAGACTCTATCGTGTGCGAGTCGTGGACACTCCACGACGAGCACGACCCTCAGTCGCCTGAGGCTGTGAGCATCAGATCGGGCTTCCATGCCGTGATCTCAGAGATAAACGGTGCCGGCGCCGCAGAGGTGGGCTTGCGCCACATTTTGATCTCGGCCACACCGTGTTGCCGCTGCAATTGTTTACCAAACGCGGTTAAAAGTTCGCGCGCGTTGACCTTATTGTTATCTAACAGTGCAAGGCGCTTGCCCATCAGGCTTGAGAGGCGAGGGGCGAGGTGGCGCAACCCTTGTTCTTTGCCGCCTTCCGGTATCAGGTCGTGCGGGTTTTTAACCGGTGTATGCGTTTCGACACCGGGGTGAAGTACGCGCAGCATGTGCTCATGCGTTTTATTTTCAGCGTTCATCATTGACTCCTTTCTTGATACGTCTATTCTAGACCCAAGACGAGTTCAAAAAATGCCAGCTCGTTGACAAGTCGACCCAAGTGGTTTGCGTGCCGATGGCGCTCGCATTGGTCAATTTTTTAACAATCGCTGCTTTGGCGACCTCAAGAATATTGCATCGCAGCATGGCAACGCTTTGCCTACCAAGCTGACCTGAGACCAAGAACAACTGAGGTGGCTCAATCAGCTAAGATAGTGCCTATCGCATAAGGAGAGTAGGGTGAGCCAAGAACAGAGTACTGCAGAGCAAGCTGACGACGCACGCATGATTATTGATTTGGTCGCAAAATTTGTTGATCAAGAATTGCTGCCGCTCGAGTCAGCAATCTTAGACCGTGAAATTAAAGGTCAGCCGCTTAAATTGTTGCCTGAAGAAGAGGCGCCTTTATTAAAAAAATGTAAAGAATTGGGCCTCTGGGCGCTGGATGCCCCTGAAGAGTTGGGTGGTGCGAATCTGTCAGCGACAACCTGGATGGCACTCAACGAAGAGTTGGGTCGTACGGTCACACCTTTTGTGTTTCCGCCTGATTCGCCCAATATGCACATGTTGCTGGCGGTCGGTACGCCCGAACAGAAAAAGAAATACCTCGAGCCGTATGCCGCCGGCACCGCTAAATCGGCGATTGCGATTTCTGAGCCCAACGCGGGTGGTGATCCGTCAGGCATGATTACGCGTGCCGAAAAAGTGGGTAATCAGTGGGTCATCAATGGCCGCAAGATCTGGGTCAGCAAAGTCCCATCCGCCGACTTTGTGATTGTCATGGCTCGCGTGGGAGCGGGTAAGCGACACGAAGGTATCACCGCGTTTATCGTCGAGAAAGGTACGCCCGGTTTCGAAATTCTGCGCGAAATCCCAATGCTTGGCGGTCATCGTACGTATGAGTTGGTATTTGAAGATTGTCGTATCCCTGAAGAAAATGTACTAGGCGAAATCGGTGCTGGCTTTGCCCCCATGCAATTGCGTCTGGTGGTTCGTCGTTTACAGATTGGTACTTGGTGTATCGGCATGTGCCGTCGCGCCGTAGAGATGATGGTAAGTCATGCCAAGCAACGCACAACTTTTGGTGCACTGTTAGCAGATCGTCAGGCCATTCAGTGGTGGATTGCCGATGCCGCCATGAAAATGCACGCCTGTCGTCTGATGGTGCAAGATGCCGCCCGCAAGCAAGATCAAGGCATTGATGTGCGAACTGAGGCATCGATGATTAAGGTGTATGCCACCGAGATGGCTGCCGAGGTGTTAGATCATGCGATGCAAACCCTTGGCGCAATGGGCGTCACCAAAGAGTTGCCATTGCAGCTGATGGCTCAGCGCGTGCGCGTGATGCGTGTGTATGAGGGACCATCTGAAGTGCATCGTATGTCGATTGCCAAAAAAATCATTAAAGAGGCGCGCTAAATCATGGCAAACACTACGCCACAGGCTCCGCGCGCCAATACGCCTTTGGCTGGCATTACCGTCATCGATTTGACTCAAATCTACCAAGGTCCCTACGCGACATTTTTGATGGCAAAAGCAGGTGCGAATGTCATCAAGATCGAACCACTTAACGGCGAGCCCTCACGCATCCGTGCCAAGGTGAGTGGTGGTGCCTCGTTACCAATA
>CALCPT010000055.1 GCA_937897265.1 uncultured Alcaligenaceae bacterium | reverse complement strand
GCGGCCGACACTTTAGTTGCTTTCAAGCCCGACACGTGACACAGGATCTGGCCCGTTTGATTAAATACCGTGACATTAGCAACTTGTACATGTGCTTCAAGACGACTGGTCAACTCAACATGGCAAACGATGTTTGGTTCAAGCGGTTGGTACAGAGTCAGGTTATCAATGGCAAACGGCAACCAAATTTCATCTTGCGTTGCACTTGGCAAAATAGAAAATAAAATTTGAAAACAAGAGTCAAACAAAGTGGGATAACACAAGTACTGATCGAGCTGCCCAATCGATCGGGCATCAACTAAAGTGATATCGGCGAGGGCCTGCTGGCTATCTTTCCAAACGTGCTGAAGTAATCGATATGAAGGACCGTACTGAATGCCAAGCGTTTCGCAGTGTTGATAAAAATCAGTAACAGGCAGTTCGCTAGTTAGTTGCTTACGTAGTTGAGCCAGATTTTTTTCACGCGGCGCTGAGTGCGTACTGGGCGAAATTTGCCCTCGAGCATTTAGGGTCCATTGGTCTGAAGTTGAATCGGGCGATTGAGCACAGCCGAACAGGTCAAAGTGATAACCGTCGGTTTGTTGATTTAAAACAATCTGAGCGTGATGATCACCTTGCGCTGAAATCGTGAAGGCCTGATTAATCTCAAAGCTAGATAGGGTGGCGGGTAATGCACCACCTTGCTGCATATAGGCCGCAAGGGCAATTTCAATCAATCCGGTTGCGGGTAAGATGGCTTGGCCAAAGACGCAGTGCTCGGTCAGGTAAGCGAGTCCTGTATCAAGCTGTGTGTTGAAACGTATTTGTTGCTCAGGGAGACCAGGTAATTTAAGAGCAGTGCCCAACAAGGGATGGCGATGATTGTCTGGACGAGTGCGTTGAGGGTGCACGGGTCGACGCTCAACCCAATAGCGTTCGCGCTGAAATGGATAATTGGGTAACGCGATATGCGAGAGAGTCGGGCGTGGGTACGTTTGTTGCCAGTCGATACTTTGATGTCGTGTGTGCAACCTACCCAGCGCGTACATCAGGTGCCAGTTGTCTGCTTCGTGTTGCTTCAGACTTGGCAACAGAGCGGCGCTAGACAATGTTTCTCGGGCAAGCGTGCAAAGTATCGGGCTAGGACCAACTTCGATACAACATTCAATTTGCTTTGCCCTCAACACCTCAACAGCTTTTGCAAATTGCACGGGCTCTCGGATATGCTTGAGCCAATATTCTTGAGTACAGATCTCTTGGTTTGCGAGTTCACCGGTCAGATTGCTAATAATCGGAATGCGGGGGGGATTAAAAGTAATGGTGTCTAAGTACTCTTTAAAAGCCGCAAGCATTGGCTGCATTAATGGCGAGTGAAATGCATGAGAGACCGAAAGCATACTGTAGGCGACATGTTGTGTGTCAAGAGCCTTAAGTACTAAGGCGATGCTGTCTTTGTTTCCAGAGATCACGCAACGCTCTTTGCCATTGATAGCGGCCACAGAAACGTCAGTTTGATGCTCTCGCACGTACGTTGCTAACTCTTTTTCAGACAGCGACACGGCTGCCATTGAGCCATTTTTTGGCAAGGCCTGCATGAGTGCAGCACGCTTGGCTACGATTCCAATGGCATCTTCAAGTGAGAAGATGCCAGCAAGGCAAGCCGCAACGTACTCACCTAAACTATGCCCGACAAGAATTTCTGGCTGTACGCCAAATGACTGCCAAAGTTTTGCGACGGCATATTCTAAGCAGAAGAGGGCGGGCTGCGTATACAAACTCTGGTTTAGGGTCTCGCTGTCACTTTGAAACAAAAGCTCGGTTAACGGCTTGTCACAATGTCGACTTAATATCCCTGCACACAGATCGATCCATTTCTTAAATTCCGGGTATGTCGCGTAAAGAGATTTCCCCATCCCGGGATATTGAGAGCCTTGTCCGGTAAACAAAAAAGCGATGTCTGTGTTGCCAACGGAATGACTTGGCGTGTGTACGATCGCTTGGCTGGTCTCAGCACGTACAAACTCCTTCAGGCGCTCGCCAATGTCAAGACACGTCTTACCTAAGATTGACAATCGATACTTCAGGTTTGCTCGACTTGCTGCCGCAGTCGCACAAAGTTGATACAGATCAAGGTCTGAATTCTTTAACAGCAGCGTAGAGTAGGTGTTTGCCAACTCACGAAGTGCTGGCTCAGAGCGGGCGCTTAGGTTCAAAATCTGTGTCGGGACTTGTGCCGCGGTGAGATTGGTATGTAATCTGCGCGCGTCAAGGGGAGCCTCTTCAAGGATGATATGAGCGTTGGTGCCGCTAAAGCCAAAGCTGCTGACTCCGGCAATACGGGGTTTGCTTGAGCGTGGCCAAGGCTGAGTCGTTTGGACTACACGAAGCGGCTTATCTTTCCACGGAAATCTTGGAGTCGGTGCGTTGCAGTTCAGGTGCGGGGGCAGTTGTTCGTGCTCAAGCGCAAGTACCAACTTCATGATTCCCGCAATCCCAGCTGCAGCTTCCAAGTGACCAATATTCGTTTTAATCGAACCTATCCAAAGTGGATCAGTCATCGAGCGCTGGTCGCTAAAGACTTCGGACATGGAGCCAAGCTCAATGGGGTCGCCTAGCGAGGTGCCAGTGCCATGTGCCTCAACGTAACTGACATCGCCTGCAGTTAGTCCGGCATTATTCAGCGCTTGTTTGATCACTGCAGATTGCGAGGGACCGCTTGGAACCGTCAGGCCGCCGCTTGCACCGTCTTGATTCACGGCGGACCCTCGTATTAACGCAAGAATGGGATCGTGGTCTTTGAGTGCATCACTTAGTCGTTTGAGAACGATGATTCCGCATCCTTCACCTCGAACATAACCGTCTGCTGACGAGTCGAAGGTTTTACACTGACCATCTGTCGAAAGCATATGTGCTTTCGAAAAATTAACACTGAGCCCAGGCTCAAGCATCAA
>CALCPT010000054.1 GCA_937897265.1 uncultured Alcaligenaceae bacterium | reverse complement strand
ATGTCGTTAAACGTGCCATACGGCGACAAACGCACGCCAACCAGATCGCTGCCCCAGACACCGCAAACCGCCTGCACGACTTCAAGTAACAAACGGCTGCGATTTTCAACGCTACCACCATATTCGTCGGTACGTTTATTCGAGCCGTTATGTAAAAACTGATCTAACAGATAACCGTTTGCACCATGCACTTCAACACCATCAAAGCCAGCAAGTTTGGCCTGTTTGGCCGCGTGCACGTAGTCTTGAATTAAGCCTGGAATTTCACTTAACTCAAGTGCCCGAGGTGTCTCAAACGCCTCAAGCCCCCAAGAGGCCGTGTAGACCTTGCCGGTAGGCGCGATCGCCGAAGGCGCAACCGGCAGACCCTGCTCAGGATGCAACGAGCTGTGCGAAATACGACCGACGTGCCAAAGCTGACAAATGATTTTTCCGCCGGCTGCGTGAACCGCGTCGGTGACTTTGCGCCAACCTTGTACTTGGTCGTCGCTGTAAATCCCCGGCGTGGCTGGATAGCCTTTGGCCAGGGCAGAGATTTGAGCCGCCTCAGAAACAATCAAGCCTGCACTTGCGCGCTGCGCGTAGTACTGTGCTGCGAGTTCGCCTGGCACGTCACCGGCCTGGGCACGCATTCTAGTTAAAGGTGCCATCACGACTCGGTTACTCAGTTCGATTGCACCAAGAGTTGTCTTTGAAAGAAGTTTCATAAAATCACTAAAAAATATATTAAAAAACGAGATCTCTAGTTTAGCGGTTGATCCGCCTGAACGGGGATCCGACCGTTGAGCGTGAGACTAACTTGATATATATCAAGTTTAACTCTTAGCGCCCGAGGCATACTGAAATGACCGTTCAAACGTATCCTCAGGAGCCCGACATGAACCAATCTGCCAATCACCCTATTGCAAGTGGTGTCCAAGACAAATTACTCGAAAGCATGAAAGCCGCTTTGGCTGAAGCCGAAGGTCTGCTGCGTAGCGCTGCCAGCGCAACCGGTGACCAAGCTGCCGAGCTTCGAGAGCGAGCACTCGACTCCTTGCGCACAACTCGCGAATCGCTGCTCGACACGCAAGAGTCTCTCTTGAGACAAGGAAAAAAAGCCATTCGCGAGGCTGACGACTATGTACACGACAACCCTTGGCAAGCCGTTGCCGCAGTAGGTGTTGTGGGTCTGTTACTTGGTTTACTGATTAGTCGTCGCTAAATCCTCATGACGATTCGACACAGCCTCAGTCAGGTCGCAAGCGATCTGACTGCAATTCTACAAACGAGAGCCGAGCTCTTCAGCGTTGAACTAGCAGTGCAACGCGCTCGCTTTTTTTCGTTACTGGGGTTGTTTGGAATCGCCATCATTTTTTTTCTATTAGCGTTAGTGGTTGTGTCAATACTAGTGATTTCATTTTTTTGGCCTAGCGAGTTTCGCTATTTGGCAATCGGCGGTCTTGCTCTGCTCTACGCCATCCTTGGCCTGTGCTTAACTTGGCGTTTGATACACAGGCTAAGAACTGAAGCTTTACCTTTTGAATTGACGCGCCAAGAACTATCTAAAGATCTCACACTGCTTTCAGTATGGCAACCAACAACTAGCTCAAACTCTCACCGAGCCGAACGCGACTCAGACTTACAGCGAGAAAATTTTAATGCGCGCTAAAGCATCTGTTGGACCAGATCGGCAAGCGTACCTTGAACTCTTACGTACGCGTGTAGCCGTCGAGCGTCAGTCTTTGGCAGTTCATACGCAGCAACTACGCGTGCAACTGAGCCCTCAGCATTGGCTAGACAGTGCCTCTGAGCTTAAAGGAGGACAGCTGCTCGCCCAAGGGTTCTCTCTAGCGGTTCAGTATCCTTATCTGACCGCGGCCGTCACTTCGTTGTTGGTCAGAAGACGTTGGCGTGCCTTGAAATGGACTGGCTTGGCTTTGGCCTTGTGGCAAACGCTTTACATGACTAAGGACCGTAGACCTTAGTTTTCTACTGC
>CALCPT010000053.1 GCA_937897265.1 uncultured Alcaligenaceae bacterium | reverse complement strand
CATAACAATCCGTAAAACATTTAATGTAGCGAAGGCCGGTAAGACACTTTCAGTTTCTTAGCCAAGGCCTCTAGTTTTTTGTCTAACGTCCAAAGCTCAGCGTCTTTTGTGAGGAGCGTTGAGGCAAGCAAGGCCATATCAACCGCACCACAACCACAATCGTAAAGTTTATTCAACTCAATAAAGTTGATTGTTTCGTCGATCGTAGCAATGCTGGCAGTTTGCAGGGCTGATAGATATTGCAGAGTGCGTTTTCTAGGGGCAGGCGGTGAACCGCAAGACAATTCAAGAATAATCAAAGGATGACATAAGACTCGGTCGTTGTTGAGCAATGCCCCCAAGCCACCAAGACCTTTTCTGAAATGCTGCACCCAAACCGAACTGTCAACCAAGACCATTGTCATTCAAAACCCCGCTTAGCCTTTTCGTCTTGGAATATCTCTCATGCTGGGCGACCTACCCCCTAGCGCGGCTAAACGCTTGCCGATCTGCACTCTCAGAAAGACTTGCATCGCCTCGCGAAAAAGTTCTGCCTTATCTAGCCCGGGATCTGCAACCTCTAATACTTTGGCATACAGTTCATCATCGATCGATACGGTTGTTCTCATATGACCCTCATCGCATTCATTGACAGTGTAAATATTGATGCATTTTAACATCACTTTTTGCATCAAAATAGCCCCTTCAACCCTAAACACTATCAAAGTTAACCTACGTCAAACATCAATGCTCTTGCAGCATTCTCCCGACTTTAGACCCGGGCCCAGTTGAGTGCGAGACTGACATAAAATACAAAGATGCAAGCAAAAGACTTTGACCTGGCGATTTTAGGCGGCGGCCCCGTGGGCAGCGTATTAGCCTTACTGCTGGCTCGATTCGCACCGCAGCCAGCGCGCATTGTCTTGTTGCAAACCGAAACCGCCTCACAGTACGGCCATCGCCCTGAGGCTGATCCTCGTGTCCTGGCAATCAATCACGGCAGTCGCGTTTTGCTTGAAAGCCTGGGTGCATGGCCGCAGCAGGCGGCGCTGATACAAACCATTCATGTGTCGCAACGCGGTCGCCTTGGCCGTACGTTGATCCGGCATCACGACTTTGACGTGCCCGAGCTAGGCTGCGTGGTGCGTTATGGCCAACTTTACGACAAGCTCGCCAAAGCCGTCGAAGCAAGCGGCGTACAAGTTTTAAGCGGCGATAGCGCACGCGTGATTGGTCAAGATACTGCAGGCGTCAGTATTGAACAAGGATCGCTGCGCGTGCGCGCAAAGATAGTGGTTCACGCAGATGGTCTGGCGGGCCTAGAACCCACCCGTCATTACACTCAATATGCCCTACTCACGCGTGCCCGCGCGAGCAGACCACGCCCGGGCTGGGCCTTTGAACGCTTTACCAACGAAGGCCCGTTAGCGGTGTTGCCTCACCCCGAAGCACTGGGCGAGCAATCAATCGTCTGGTGCTGCTCGCCCGAGCGGGCCAGCGCGCTGCACGCATTAGCGCCCAAAGACTTCTCACAAGCGCTCACCGAAATGTTTGGTTCAAGGCTGGGCACGCTCACGGTCGATGGCTCTGTTGCGTGCGTGCCCCTCGCCATGACCTTGCGTCCTCAAACGCTTGACGGGCGCTGTGTAGCCATCGGCAATGCCGCTCAAACCCTTCACCCCGTCGCAGGACAAGGGTTGAACTTAGGACTGCGCGATGCAGCGACACTCGCGATTGCCTTGCGCGACTGGTTGGTAGCGCCCGAGCAAACGCCTGGCGAAGCCTTGCAACGCTACGTGCAACTGCGCGACCCAGACCGCCAGTTGACGGTTCGGTTGACCGATTTGCTTTCAAGAGTATTCACCACAAAAGCGCCTGTTGTTGAGCACGCTGCTGGCCTGGCTCTTTTAGGAATGGACCTTTTGCCAGCCCTGCGCGCGCCACTCGCGCGCCATTTATTGCAAGGGCTGAGGCTGTAGCGCCAAGCCCGAGGCGTTACAATTTGAGCATGAACATCGGCCCTTGGTCTCTCACGAACAACGTTTTTGTCGCCCCGATGGCTGGGGTAACAGACCGACCGTTTCGACAATTATGCAAGCGCCTGGGGGCGGGCTACGCCGTCTCTGAAATGGCGGCAAGCAATCCGCAGTTGTGGCAAACGGTTAAGTCTTCGCGCCGCCTGAATCACGACGGCGAAAGCGATCCGGTTGCGGTTCAAATTGCTGGCGCTGATCCACAAATGATGGCCCAAGCGGCCGTTTTTAATATCGGCAAGGGCGCCCGAGTCATTGACATCAACATGGGCTGCCCGGTTAAAAAAGTCTGCAATGTCGCCTCTGGCTCTGCACTGTTGCGCCACGAAGATCTTGTGGCAAAAATTCTTGAAGCAGTGGTGAACGCCTGCACACCACTGGGGATACCCGTCACACTCAAAACGCGTACAGGCTGGGATCGCGAGCATCGTAATGCGCTGCGCATTGCACATTTGGCGCAAGAGACGGGTATTGCCGCGCTCACCCTTCACGGTCGCACCCGTGCAGATCTATATCTTGGCGAGGCTGAATACGACACCATACGCGAAGTCAAAGCCAGTATTTCGATTCCGGTCGTGGCCAATGGCGATATCGATAGCCCTCAAAAAGCCCGCAGCGTGCTGGCTTACACGGGTGCCGATGCCGTCATGATTGGGCGCGCGGCGCAAGGCCGTCCCTGGATTTTTAGAGAAATTGAGCATTTTTTGCGGACAGGCCAAACTCTGGCGCCCCCGACTTGGACCGAAATGCGAGAGTTATTACTTCATCATCTGGCAGACCACTATCAGTTTTATGGCGAAAGCGTTGGGGTTAAAACCGCGCGCAAACATATCGGCTGGTACGTCAGCGGTTTGGCGAATGGCACGGCACTGGCGGCTCATATCAACCGCCTTGAGACCACCACCGAGCAGTTTGCAGCCGTCGACCTCTGGTTTTTGACCCAAGCTGCCGCTGGCGCAGACAGTCGGCCCGCAACCTGCGACAATATTGGTCTTAGTTCGAAATACCTGCACGCAGCCTGAAGGGCTTTCTCATGAAAAAAAATAATATCCTTGATGAAGCGGTACGCCTGAGTCTTGACAGTTACTTTGCCGACTTAGGTGACACTGAGCCCAATGACCTGTACGACATGGTGGTCGGCTGCGTCGAGCGCCCCTTATTAGCAGTTGCCATGCAACGGGCCAACAACAATCAATCTCGTGCCGCCCTGATGCTGGGCGTTACGCGTAATACTCTTCGAAAAAAACTGTTAGCACACAAGCTTATATGACTATTCAAACTGCACTCCTCTCCGTTTCAGATAAAGCTGGCATCGTCGATTTTGCCAAAGCACTTGCTAAGCGCGGTGTACGACTGCTTTCAACCGGCGGCACGGCAAAATTGCTGGCTCAGGCCGGTTTAAAGGTCACCGAAGTTGCGCAGCACACGGGCTCACCTGAAATTCTGGATGGCCGCGTTAAAACGCTGCATCCAAAAATTCATGGTGGCCTGCTGGCTAGACGCGATAGCGCCGAGCATTTACAAACACTTCAAGAGCATGGCATCGATCGTATCGACCTGCTCGTTGTCAATCTGTATCCCTTTCGTGCGGCCGTCGCCAAGCCTGATTGCACCTTCGCTGATGCGGTCGAAAACATTGATATCGGCGGGCCCGCCATGTTGCGTGCCGCTGCAAAAAATCACGGTACCGAAGCGGGTGGCGTCACCGTGGTCATCGACCCAACTGATTACCCACGCGTCCTAAAAGAAATGGATGCCACGGGCGACACATCGTACGGGCTGCGCTTAGCACTGGCCACCAAGGTCTACGCACACACCAGCGCCTACGATGGGGCGATTGCGGCCTACCTCAGCAGCCTGGTCGCACCCGAGCCAGCACAAGACGCCGTGCCCGAACGTACGACTTGGCCCAATACCTTGACCCTACAAGTTCACCAGCAACAAGTCTTGCGTTATGGCGAAAACGCCCAACAACGCTCGGCGTTTTATGTCGACCCCACTTGCCCCGCAGGCCTGTTAGGCAACTTCGTCCAACTGCAGGGCAAAGAGCTTTCGTACAACAATATTGCCGATTCAGATGCCGCCTGGGATTGCGTTCGCAGCTTTGCCGAGCCCGCCTGCGTCATCGTGAAGCACGCAAACCCCTGCGGCGTGGCTGTCGCCGACAAGGCCGTCAACGCCTACCTCAAAGCGTTTAAAACAGACCCTACCTCAGCCTTTGGCGGCATCATCGCCTTTAACCGCACTGTCAATTTGGCTTGTGCCAAAGCGATCAGCAATCAGTTTGTTGAAGTCTTACTTGCACCGGGTTACGACAAAGCAGCGCTCGAATTTTTGACTGCCAAGAAAAACGTTCGCGTACTGCAAGTCCCGATGGGCGACGGCCAAAACGATATCGACGTAAAACGTGTGGGTGGTGGCTGGCTGGTACAGACTCCCGACTCGCAAACCGTGCAAGCAAGTGATCTTAAAGTTGCTACCCGCAAACAACCCACTCCTGCACAGCTGAGCGATTTGCTGTTTGCCTGGAAGGTCGCCAAGTTTGTGAAATCAAACGCGATCGTCTTTTGTGGCGAAGGCATGACCTTAGGCGTGGGTGCAGGCCAAATGAGTCGCATTGATTCAGCTCGCATCGCCTCAATCAAGGCCGAAAATGCGGGCCTGACCCTCAAAGGCTCAGCCGTTGCGTCTGATGCATTCTTTCCATTTCGCGATGGCTTAGATGTTGTGATTGATGCGGGCGCCACTTGCGTGATCCAACCAGGTGGCAGCATGCGCGATGACGAGGTGATCGCCGCTGCCAACGAGCGCGATATTGTGATGGTGCTGACTGGCATGCGCCACTTCAGGCATTAAGTCGCAACCCATGAAAGCTCAACGCCCTGGATGCAAAAGCCTATGCGCATCTTAGGCGTTGACCCAGGCTTACGCCGCACAGGCTTTGGCGTCATCGACTTAAATGGCGCGCGTCTCACTTACGTAGCGAGCGGTACCATCGTGGTACCCACCGACATCACGTTACCCTTAAGACTGAAAGTGATCTTAGACAACTTGCGCCAAGTGATTCAAGACACCCAGCCAGACGTAGCTGCCCTAGAAATTATTTTCATGAATACCAATCCAGCCACGACCCTATTGCTTGGCCAGGCACGTGGCGCAGCACTATGTGCCCTTGCAGATCGAGATTTAGCCGTGCATGAGTACAGTGCACTCCAAATTAAAAAATCAGTTGTGGGGGCCGGGCGCGCTGCGAAAGAACAAGTACAGATGATGGTGCAGCGCCTGTTATCGCTCGATGGGGTCCCCGCACCTGACTCGGCTGACGCGCTCGCTTGTGCAATCTGCCATGCACACGTCAGCCCCATGGCTGAAAAGCTTGGCGTCACCAGCTATCAACAGCGTACTGCACGTGGTCGCACACGCGTGCGTGGCGGCCGACTGCTCGGCTAACTCTAGGAACACACTCATGATCGGTCGACTCACTGGCACCTTGTACGAAAAAATGCCACCGCGCATCGGTTTAGATGTGCAAGGCGTTGGCTACGAAATTGATGTTTCAATGACGACGTTTTATGCGCTGCCAGAACTTGGCGCACAAGTCACAATCCTCACGCACCTCACCGTACGCGAAGATGCACATATTCTGTTTGGATTTTCAAGCACACAAGAACGCGCAGCGTTTCGTGAGCTGGTGAAAGTCAGTGGCATTGGTGCGCGCACAGCGCTGGCAGTGCTGTCCGGTATGTCAGTCGCCGATCTGGCCCAAGCCATCACACTTCAAGAGCCGGCTCGCCTTACCCGCATCCCCGGCATTGGCACGAAAACAGCACAGCGACTACTGCTTGAGATGAAAGGTAAGCTTGGCGCCGACTTAGGTGCCACGCCGAGCGTATCGGCGGGCAACCAAACAGATGTGTTGCATGCACTGACTGCGTTGGGCTACTCAGAGCGCGAGTCGCTCACTGCGCTAAAAACGCTTCCAGCGGGTGTGAGCGTGTCGGACGGCATCCGATTGGCACTTAAGAGTTTGTCGCGCTAAGCACCACCAAACCAGGTGTACGAGCTGCTGACCAGCCAGCAATGCCCCAAAGGTCAGCTACTGGCTCACAACGCTCGCAAGGCTGTCAGCCTTACTGCCGCAAACTTACTTCTGATGCATCTGTGAAGCTGACCGAGTTAATCGACACTCGCACCCGACAACTTGACTGCCTCAGCCCAGTTTTTCACTTCAGCGTCAATCACCTTTTGAAACGCCTCAGGTGAGCTGTTGTTGATTTCACCGCCCATTTCAAGCAAGCGTTGCTGCATACCCGGTTCGGCCACAATACGCTGTACTGTTTGATAAATTTTTTGGCGCAACTCTTGTGGCATAGACCCTGGGCCAAACAGACCAAACCAAGTCGCAGCGTTAAAGCCAGGCATGCCCGCTTCAGTCATTGTTGGAACATTAGCCAGCGCATCGACCCGCGTCGGATGTGCCAAGGCAATCGCGCGCAATTTACCCGACTTGATGTAGGGTAACGCTGCCGATAACGTCACAAACGCCACCTGCACCTGTCCTCCGATCAAGTCTGTCAACATCGGTGGATCGCCTTTGTAAGGCACATGCACGAAAGGTACCCCGGTCTTCGCTTTAAAAAGTTCGCCCGTCAAATGCTGCGGCGTGCCATTGCCCGTAGAGGCCATCGACAAGCCATTTTTTTGCGCCTTGGCGTAAGCCACTAATTCAGGCACCGTATTGACCGGCAGCGCTGCTGTCGTCACCAATACCAACGGGATTGTTGACACAAGTGTGATGGGTGCGAAGTCTTTAATCGGATCGTAGTTAAGTTTTTTATACAAACTGGCACTGATCGTGTGCGCCGCGGTCGTCATGTACAACATATAGCCATCACCCGGTGCGCGGGCCAACGCCTCAGCGGCTAAGGTCGTACCCGCCCCAGGACGGTTGGCAACCACCACCTGTTGCCCCCATACCGCAGGCAATTTCTCAGCAATCATGCGAGCGATCACGTCGGTCGCGCCGCCTGCTGGGTATGGCACCACAAGCGTCACGGCTTTTTCGGGGTACTCAGCAGCGTGCGTATGAGCCACAGCGCCTAGCCCTAGTACTGACGCCACCAACACGCCAACTGTGGATTGAATTATTTTTTTAGCAAATATATTTTTCATTTTTTCTCGGTGACCCAATTTTTCATTTTTTCTCGGTTGCCCAATGATTGGTCTCGTTAGTCGGCCCAGCGTTGCGTCTTCCAGAGCGCTTTCAGCTCAAGGTCTGCGCGCGCTAAGCGCGCTTGCCAGGCCTCACTTGGTACATAATCGAGTTCGGTAAATTGCGACCGAATCTGTTGAACAAACTCTGGGTTCTTCGCAATTTTAGCCAGCGCGGCTTCTAATTTTTGCTGCACATCCTTTGGCAAACCTTTGGGGCCCACCAACCCGCGCTCAGAGGCCAATACGACATCAACGCCCTGCTCTTTAAAGGTGGGCACGTCTGGCGCCAGCACCGAGCGCACCTCAGCCGCTTGGGCCAAAATTCTTAAGTTGATGCCGTTGTAGGGCATGGCCTCTCCGACATTCATGCCACCCACGTCGGTATGGCCGCCAAACACAGCGTTGCGCTGAGGAGCCGCGCCATTGAACGGCACATGATTCAGCTTAGTACCAGTCGCCTTTTCAAAAAATGCCATTTGCAGGTGGTCATCGATGCCGATGCCCGAGGTGCTCACGCTGATTTTTCCGGGATTCGCGCGGGCAGCGGCCACCAGATCTGCAAGCGTTTTGTAAGGCGAAGTGATGCTCACGCTGAACGCGCAGGGATCTCTGACCAGGTTTGCTAAATAAGTAAAGTCAGACGGTACATAGCCCGCTTCGCGCTCAATCGGTATCGTCAGCAAACCAGGCATATTTGTCATACCCAAGGTGTGGCCATCGGGCTTGGCACGGGCCACATACGCCAAACCGATTGCACCCGACGCGCCCGATTTATTGACGATCACCACCGAGCCACCGAGTTCTTTTTCAAGATACGTCGCAAGCGTACGTGCCGTGATGTCAGTGCCACCACCCGGTGCAAAACCCACAACAATCTCGATCGGCCGAGTCGGCCAAGCCATCGCCCCCGTTGAAAAGAATCCTAAACAACAAAAAAGTATTGTTATGCCTTGCTGAAGATAGCGTTGCATCTGAGATCCTTTAACGTGAAGCCTGATGGTGTCGGCCTTTTTGCTGAGGGGGTCGGCTTTTTGCCTTATTTATTTTGTTGTTCAAGCCATGCCAACAACCGCGTCACACCCTCTTTCATGGTGACGACTGGTTTCCAGCCAATCACCTCGCCAGCTTTGTCGTGGGGGATATGAAACGCACCACCTGAGGTCAAGCGAACTTTGCCTGGTGGATCTGGACGAACCTCTGGCTTAAGTGGGCTTTTGCAATACTCAAGGACCAATTGAACGAGCTCGCCCGTCGTAATTGGGGCTGGGCCAGAGACGTTGACCGCGACATCTGTCGCAGAACTTTGCAAGGCAGCTAAGTTGGCGCGGGCAACGTCTGAGACGTGCACAAAGTGCTTAGTATCGGTACCGTCACCGGGCAACACCGGCGCCTGACCTTTGCGCACCAAGTCGTAAGTTTCCATAATGTAAAGCGAGTTAGCAGCACGATAGTGCTGACGCTCGCCATACACGGTTGAATAACGCAAGACCACGTAATCTTGACCTGCGCTTTGGTGATAGTGGCGACACAACTGTTCGCCCATAATTTTTGAAGCCCCGTACAAAATCGCGGCAGGCGGCGCACCGACAGAGTAGAAGGGGGTCTCTTCGTGCAAGGCACCCTTGATACCCGTGCCATAGCCATACACCGCATTCGACGACGCGAACACAATTTTTTTGACTTGATTCACACGGCAGGCTTCGAGCATGTTTTGTGCACCGCGGATATTGACATCAACCGCTTGCCAGGGCGTTTGTGAAAACCCTAACGTCATGTAGGCGGCCAGATGCACTACGCCATCAACGCCTTTGGTGGCATCCAACAAGTCAGGCAAACGCATCAAATCTGCACGTACGATTTTGATACGCGGATCGTTTTGCAAGTGGGCGATGGCATCCATCGAACCAAACGAAAAGTTATCGAGCAGCAGAACTTCTCGCGCACCTTCTTTAAGTAACAAATCTGCAGTATGCGAGCCCACCAGGCTGGCAGCACCAGCGATCAGAATGCGCGACTCTTTAATGTTTAATGCCTTGCCTTGTTTAACCGTTGCCATGTTTGTCATGTCTCATTTTGTGATTAAGCTATTGTTGTCATCGTACTAAATTTTTGACTGTCTCGACCTTGACCTCAGTCACTGTTAAGCAGGTCGTGCGCCTTCAGCCAGATCAAGTTTGGAAGTCATGCGCTCGGTTTTAAATAAATTGGCGCGACCGACTCAAGCGGTGTTGCCACCAACTTTAAATCGGCGGCCATCGGTTCGGTGCTGACGTTATCGACCGATAGCGACAGTAAATTATCTCGCGACAGCAGGGGTTCGCCTGGTAACCATTCAAACACCGTCGCTTGCACCCGCCCGAGCGCCATCGGTAACTCAATCACCACTCTGGGGCGGCCGCTCCAGAGGGCAGCGAGCTTCACCAGTTCGCCCAGAGAGTAGGTGCGAGGGCCGGCCAAGTCATACGTTTGGTTGGCCGCTGCGGGCAAGCTCAACACGTTCATCACGGCGCTTGCCACATCCCCCACGTACACTGGCTGCATTTTTGCGCTTGCGCCTGCGATGGGCAACACAAACAAAAAGCGCGCCAACTGCGCAAACATATTCATAAATTTGTCGTCAGGCCCAAACACCACCGAAGGCCTAAAAATCGTGAAATCACCCACCCCGGGGGTCGCGTAGATATTGCGAATCGCTTGTTCGCCCGCAGCCTTCGAACGTAAATAGCCGCTCGGACCCTGCACATCAGCACCCAAGGCGCTGAGATGAATAAAGCGCTTGACCTGATGTGTGCGGCACGCCTGTGCGATGCGACGGGGTAATTGCACATGCGCACGATCAAAGTCGGCCCCATAAGGCTGCCCTTCGCGGCTATGCAAAATACCAACAAAATTCATCACGATGTCGCAACCCGCCACCAACCGCTCTAGCGTGGCATCGTCGTGAATATCGGCTTGCATCACAGTGACCGTTGGATGCACCAACAGTTCGCGACCGTGCTGAAACTGGCGAGTCGGTACGTGGACAACATGCCCCTGCGCCACCAGGCGGCCGACCACTTGCCGCCCAATAAACCCTGCCCCGCCAATTGCCAGAATACGCATACAACCCCCAAAGAGACTCAAGTCTGCGTGATAAAGCCCGCATAGGATTTCAAGTCTACATTACCCCCACTCAAAATCACGCCCACGCGTGCGCCTGGAGGGACAGCTAAGGCCCCGTGCATCACCGCGGCGGCGCCCAAGCAACCTGTTGGCTCAACGACAATTTTCATCCGTTCGCCAAAGAACTTCATGGTCTCAACGAGCTGCGGGTCGGTGACAGTCAAAATATCAGTGACTTTTTGTTGAATCACACCAAAGCAAGAATGGAAAGCTCGACTATTTGATCTTTGATGAAGCTCAATTTTATGAGAGCGAACAGATAGATCAGCTAGCTCGAATCGTAGATATTTTAGGTGTTGATGCGGCCATTATATTTTCAGACATCTTAGTAATTCCAGAAGCTATGGGACTGCCTTATCAAATGATTGAAGCTAAAGGGCCAAACTTTGAAAAAACTATCAAGTCACAAAAAGATATTGATGATTTACATATTGATCTTATTGATACTATTAAT
>CALCPT010000052.1 GCA_937897265.1 uncultured Alcaligenaceae bacterium | reverse complement strand
CCGGGCCTTGGGGGATCGCGCGCGAGGCGCTTTGGAACGAAGACGTGCATTATACGTTGTAATAAAAATTTTGCGCGCGGGGGGTGTTCAGGGATCATCAACTCTTGTCTTGAGGCTTGAGCAGGGCGCAGTTTGCTGCGTTCTACTTGTTAAGATTCATCGCAAACCATCACAGACACTACTTACGGTCACACCATGCCAAGCCTTGATCTACAACTTGCCCGCCATGCCTCAGCGCTGACTTTTGACTCGTTAACGCCTCACGCGATTGAGCGCGCAAAGGTCTTTTTACTGGATACCTTAGGCGTTGGCATCGCCGGCGGCAGTACGCCTGAAATCCAGCCTTTGCTCAAGGCGGTACGCAGCTGGGGTGAGGGCGCAGAGGTTTCTGTCTGGGGTACCAACCTGAAGTTGCCAAGAGGGCAGGCGGTACTGGTCAATGCCTATCAAATCCACTGCCAAGAATATGACTGCCTGCACGAGGGTGCGGTATTGCATGCGATGGCGACACTACTGCCGGTGTTGCTGGCCGAGGCGCAGGTTAAAGGCGGTGTGACCGGAAAAGCGCTGCTCACCGCCCTGGCCGCAGGCGTCGATATTGCGTGCACCATCGGCCTGGCCTCAAATCTAGGGTTACGGTTTTTTCGGCCGGCAACCTCGGGCGGTTTTGGTGCGGTGGCGGGGTTGGCTAACCTCCGTGGCTTTGACGCTGACACCACCTTAGCCGCGTTTGGCCATCAACTGGCGCAGGTCAGTGGCACCATGCAGGCGCACACCGAGGGTAGCGTAGTGCTGCCCCTACAGATTGGTTTAAATGCACGCGCAGCACTGCAGTCGTGTGATTTGGCGCAGGCAGGGTTTCCGAGTTTGCAGACACCCCTGACGGGCAAGTTTGGCTATCTCACGATGTTTGAAACCGATTGGGATCTTGAACGCGCAGTGGTTGGCTTGGTGGGGCAACGGTCAAAAATTGCTGACCTCAGCCACAAGCCCTACCCAAGCGGGCGAGCGACCCACGGCGGTATCGAGGGTGTGACGGTTTTGCGTGAGCAGGCCAAATTTTCAATGCTAGACGTCGCTGAGATCACGGTGATTGGCCCGCCTTTGATCAATCATTTGGTGAACCGTCCGCCGCTACAACATCCCACCCCTAATTACGCTCGGCTATGCATGCCCTTCGTCTTAGCCAAGGTATTGCAGCACGGGGTCTTAGATGCCATGCACTTCAGGGGCGACGCCTTGAGCGATAACCAAACCTATGCACTCGCCTGCAAAGTCGTCATGCAGGTCGATGACAATCCCAATCCAAATGCTCTGGGGCCTCAGGTTGTTCGTGTGCGCTTGACCGATGGCAGAGTGCTCGAGCATCGCATCGAAGCCATGCTGGCCAGCCCCGCGCGGCCTCTCAGTGAGCAGGCGCGTGCCATAAAGTTTGACCGTTGTTGGCAATTGGCGGCTCAGCCAATGGGGGCGTCTCAACCCTTAAAAGACCTGATTGCAAACTTAGAAAACTGCTTTGATGCAAACGACTTGATGCAGCATTTGGCAGCTAGACCGTGATCACACCCATCTTGATGGCCAAGCTATTGATCGTGCCATCGATGCTGTTGTTATTGACGCTTGTGGGTCGGCGCTATGGCCCAGCTTTGGCGGGGCTTTTGTCGGCTTTACCAGTGTTCGCGGGCCCGGTGCTCTTTATTCTGGGGCTTGAGCAAGGCAACGTCTTTGCCTCAGAAGCCGCCCAAGGAACCTTGCTAGCAATTGCAGCGGTCTTGGTATTTAGCTTGACCTACTCTTGGGTAGCGTTGAAAGCCGGTGTGGCAGTCAGTTTATTGTCGTCGTACGTAACCTACAGCCTGACGGCGTATCTCTTGCAATTTGTGCGCTTACCCATCGAACTGTGTTTTGCTGGGGTCATTGGCTTGCTGGTATGCGCGCAATGGGCGTTTCCAAAAGTCGAGACACAACGGGCGGTTTCGGCCCCCACCGGGCCCGTTGATCTACTGCTGCGCATGGGGCTCGGTGCGTCGCTCGTTATTGTGGTGACTTACTTTGCCTCAGCCTTTGGCTCTCGGATGAGCGGCATTATTGCGATGTTTCCTTTAATGACAACTGTACTGGTTGGCTTCTCGCACCATCATTCTGGCAGGCTGTTTGCGATCGCACTGCTGCGTGGCATGGTGTATGGTTATTTTTCGTTTGCGATTTTTTGCTTGCTGCTATCCCTCGCTTTGCCTAACTACAGCTTAGTCGCCAGTTTTTTGATCGCCATACCTGGTGTTTTGGTGGCGCAGTTGATTGCCCGTCACTTTTTGATGCGTCGTCAAGCGTCTTGACACTCAGAGTTAGCCCTTGAAATTTAAGATTTACCCCCCAACTAACACGCACAATCCCTCGGCCAAGCGATTGCGGCCTGGGGTCGCCCTGTGGATAACTTTTCGGTGAGCATGATGAATCAAGCAACTCCAGCGGCAGATGCCGCTCAAACGATGGGTTTTCAGGCTGAAGTCAAACAGCTGATGCACCTGATGATCCATTCGCTGTACAGCAACAAAGAGATTTTTTTGCGTGAATTGGTTTCTAACGCTTCCGACGCGTGCGACAAGCTGCGTTTTGAGGCGATTGACCAGCCCGCGCTTCTCGAGGGCTTTGGCGACCTGCGCGTGCGGGTTGATTTTGACAAGGCTGCTCGCACGATTACGATTTCAGATAATGGCGTGGGTATGTCGCGTGACGAGGCGGTGGCCAACCTTGGCACGATCGCGCGCTCGGGTACGCGCGAGTTCTTTTCTAAATTGACTGGTGATAACAAAAAAGACGCACAATTGATTGGTCAATTTGGCGTCGGTTTTTATTCGTCGTTTATCGTCGCTGAAAAAGTGACGGTTCGCAGCCGCCGCGCGGGGGCCTCCGCCGACCAAGGCGTGATGTGGGAGTCAGACGGCCAGGGCGAGTTTACGATCGCAGCAATCGCGCGCGCTGAACGCGGCACTGAAGTCACACTGCATTTGCGTGCCGATGAAGATGAGTTTTTGAATGGCTACAAATTGCGTGAAGTGCTGCGCCGCTATTCAGACCACATTTCATTGCCTGTTGAAATGCTCAAAGAAGAGTGGGATAAGGATAAGTCTGAGCAAGTCAAAACCGCTGAGTGGGAGGCCGTGAATCAGGCCAATGCACTGTGGACACGCAGCAAAGCTGATGTCACCGATGAGCAATACCGCGAGTTTTACAAGCACGTGTCGCATGACTTTGATGATCCCCTTGCTTGGACACACAACCGTGTTGAAGGGCGTAGCGAGTACACGCAACTGCTGTACGTACCCAAGCATGCGCCGTTTGATATGTGGGATCGCGACGCGCGTCGTGGCGTGAAGCTGTACGTCAAGCGTGTGTTCATCATGGACGACGCTGAACAGATGTTGCCCTCGTACTTACGTTTTGTGCGTGGGGTGATTGATTCGGCCGACTTGCCTCTGAACGTCTCGCGCGAGTTGCTGCAAGAAAGCCGCGATGTGAAAGCGATTCGCGAGGGTTCAACTAAGCGCGTCTTGAGCATGCTCGAGGATTTGGCTGAAAACAAAAAAGAAGACTACGCAACCTTCTGGACTGAATTTGGTCAGGTGCTGAAAGAAGGTACCGGTGAAGATGCAGGCAATATTGAACGCATCTCTAAGTTGTTGCGTTTTGCCTCAACCAAGCAGGGGACCGACGCGCAAACCGTGACGTTGGCCGATTATGTTGCCGGTATGAAAGAAGGCCAAGACAAAATTTATTACGTTACGGCCGATAGCTATACCGCTGGTAGCAACAGTCCGCACATCGAGATCTTCCGCAAGAAGGGTATTGATGTGTTGGTGATGTGGGATCGGGTCGATGAGTGGATGCTATCGCATCTGCGTGAGTTTGATGGCAAGCAGTTGGTGTCGGTTGCCAAAGGCGGGCTTGATCTTGAGGCGTTGGCCGATGATGAAGAAAAGAAACATCAAACCGAAGTGGCTGAACAGTTCAAGCCTTTGGTTGAGCGTTTGCAAGAGTCCTTAAAAGATCGCGTCAAAGAAGTCCGCGTCACCTTACGTTTGGTCGATTCGCCTTCGTGCGTGGTAGTGGGGCAAAATGATCTAAGCCCACATCTGCAACGTATGCTGAAAGCGGCAGGTCAGGCTGCTCCTAATGTCTTGCCTGTGCTTGAGATTAATCCGGAGCATGCATTGGTGGCACGCGTACAAGCGGCTTCTGACGAAACGTTTAACGACTGGGCAACCTTGTTGTTTGAACAGGCGTTGTTAGCAGACGGCTCGCAATTGCCAGACCCCACTGCGTTTGTGAAGCGTGTGAATCAGTTGTTGTTGGCTTAATTGTGACTCAGGGGCTTTGCAGCGACAGCGAGCCCTTGCTTTGCTCTAATCAGTCATCGCTAGCTGCCTTGTCTCGCGGCTAGCTGCCTGTCGAACGACTTCAAGCCTGCGTTAATCCCTTGGTGCCATCGGCCACTGTGCCAACGCTTTAAAGCGTGACCAGTCAAAGAAGGGACCCGGATCTGTTTTACGTCCAGGCGCAATATCTGAATGACCAGTGGCCGCGGTCAACGGATAGCGTGCACGCAGGCATTGAGTGAGGGCGGCTAGTCGGTCGTATTGCACCGCCTCAAATGGCAGGTCATCGGTGCCTTCTAATTCAATACCGATTGAAAAATCATTGCATTGCCCGCGCCCTTCAAAAGACGAAGCGCCGGCATGCCACGCGCGATCGTCGCAGGAGACGAATTGGGTGATGAAGCCAAGTCGATCGATCACAAAATGCGCCGAAACTTTCAGACCTTCTACGTTGACAAACCAAGGGTCAGCAGACAGGTCAAGTTGATTTAAAAATAAATCGGTGATGTACGGCGTGCCAAATTGACCCGGTGGAAGCGTGATGTTGTGAATCACCAGCAACGATATGTTGGTATCTGATGGGCGTTCGTTAAAGTTGGGAGAAGGCCGCAGCGCGACTTGCTCACTAGGTTCAAGCCAACCTCGAGTATCAAGAGCGAGTAACGTTGAACCTGTAGGCATCGGCGTGTGCGTTGGTGAATAACGTTGAACCAGTGGTCATCAATCGGGGCGTTGGCTGTGCGGCAAGGATCGGAGCCCTGGTAGCGCTCAGTCTCTGTTACGCACGCCTAACTTGGCATGGGCTGTGCTGCACCAAGTGTTTTGATCGATGAGCGACGCCTCAGAGCGAGGCAAATGCACACCACAGTGCGCACAGCGCACCATGGCTTCAGAGTTGGTTGCTGCTTCACCTTGCTTAGAGGGCGCTTGCGGGGGCGGGCGGCGTTTTTTGGCAGCCTGGAGAGCCAAGAGTCGTGTCACGAAGATGACGACGATAAAGATGGTTACCCAAAAAAGCACTTTACCCATTAGCTTCTCTGCAAAATGACTTCAACAACAAAGCGGCTACCCGTATACGAGAGTACGATGAACGCAAACCCTAGCAAGGTATACCGTAAGGCAATGCGTCCGCGCCAACCACGGGTGTAGCGTCCGACTAATAGTATTCCGAAGGTCAGCCATGACAGCAGTGTGAAAATAGTTTTGTGATCAAACGGAAGCCATTTTCCGGTGGCGGCAACCGAGATGAGCGAGCCCGAGACTACCGCTAGGGTGAGTAAGGCAAACGCCACCCAGATGACTCTAAAGAGCACTTGTTCTTGTGCGAGCAAGGGGGGTTGTGCATCAAGGATACGACCCACTACAACGCTTAAGCCTTTGGCTTCGCGCGCAGCTGCCATCGGAAAATGCAGGCGACGGTCGATGGCCGACATCAAAATAGCTTGCAGCGCTGCGATAGTGACCAGACCATAGGCCGACAGAGCGATCAGTAAGTGAATGCGCAGTGCGGGTTCGACTGCATGCGCCACAAGTTGCTCTTTGGGAAACAAAGCGACTAACAGGCAGCTGACTGCACCTGCAGGTAAAAGCAGGAGTTGAAGGCCATCAATACGAATGATCAGGCTTTCGAGCCAAAAGACGATCATCCCCAGCCAAACGGCTGTCGAGAGTGCCAGCGCCCAGCTCAATTGCAGGCGCTGATCCAACAAAATAGATTGATGTAGTGCGTAGCCGTGGAGCATGATCGCGGCAAAAAGGCCGACTCGCGCCAGTTGCCCAACCTGCACGGCGGGTTGGCCAGACGCGAAGCCTCGCCAAAGTGCAAGGGCCAGCAATGAATAGGCCAAAGCGGCGAGCGAGTGAAATACAATGGGCGCAGACATGTGTCTAGTGTAAAGCGAAACTGTTGCCATGCTTGAAAATCTAACCCAACGACTATCCCGAGTCGTTAAGACCATTCGGGGCGAAGCCCGCCTGACCGAAGCCAATACGCAAGAGATGTTGCGTGAGGTGCGTTTAGCCCTGCTCGAGGCAGATGTCTCGCTGCCGGTCGTGCGGGAGTTTGTGGCCAACGTGAAAGAAAAGGCCCTGGGCGCAGAGGTTGTGGGTAGCTTGTCGCCTGGCCAGGCGCTAGTGGGCGTGGTGCACAAAGAGCTGACTGCGCTAATGGGCGGTGATTTGGGCCCAGACGCTAGCGAGCTGTCTTTAGCGATGCAGCCGCCAGCCATCATTTTAATGGCCGGTTTACAAGGTGCGGGTAAAACGACCACCACCGGTAAATTGGCCCGCTGGCTGACCGAGGGCGGTCACGTTGCGCATGGTCGCAAAACTGGCAAAAAGAAAGTTGCAGTGGTCAGTGCCGACGTATATCGCCCGGCCGCTATTGAGCAGCTAAAAACCGTGGCGGCGCAGGTAGGGGTTGAGTGGATCGCCTCTGATCCGACCCAAAAACCTGTCGATATCGCACGTTCGGCGCTCGATTACGCCAAGCGCCATCATTTTGATGTGTTGATTGTCGATACGGCAGGTCGTTTAGGCATCGATGAAGAGATGATGCGCGAAATTCGTCTCTTGCACGAGGTTCTCAATCCGATCGAGACGCTTTTTGTTGTTGACGCGATGCAAGGTCAAGACGCCGTCAATACGGCACGCGCCTTTGCTGACGCCTTACCGTTAACTGGGGTTGTACTGACCAAGCTTGACGGCGATGCGCGCGGTGGCGCGGCCTTGTCAGTGCGTCACGTGACGGGTAAGCCTTTAAAGTTTGTGGGTGTCTCTGAAAAACTTGATGGTCTTGAGCCTTTTCACCCTGAGCGCATGGCGCAGCGGGTGTTGGGGATGGGCGATATTCTGTCGCTCGTTGAGCAGGCTCAGCAAAATATTGATGTGGCCGAGGCCAACAAACTGGCGGCAAAGATTAAATCAGGCGATAAGTTTGATTTAAATGATTTTAAAGAGCAGCTCGCCCAAGTGAAAAAGATGGGCGACATGAGCTCAATGCTCGAAAAACTGCCCGCACAATTTGCTCAAGCCGCAGGCCAGTTGCAAAGCGGTCAGGCCGAAAAACAAATGCGTCGCACCGAGGGCATCATCAACTCGATGACACCGCTTGAGCGCAGCAAACCGGAGTTGCTGAAGGCGTCGCGTAAGCGCCGCATCGCGGCGGGTGCCGGCGTACCCGTGCAAGAGGTCAATCGCATGCTCAATCAGTTTGAGCAAATGCAGGGCATGATGAAGCAAATGAAAAAAGGTGGCATGGCCAAAATGATGCGAGCCATGGGTGGTATGAAAAACCTCGGCAAACTTGGCGGCTTTGGGCGCTAACGTTTTTTAAAAATCACGTCCCAAACACCGTGCCCTAAGCGTAGGCCGCGGTTTTCAAACTTGGTGAGTGGCCTGAAGTCAGGCCGTGGCGCGAAGCCCTCGCAAGTGTTTTGTAAGCTTGTTTCGGCCGACAGCACAGCCAGCATTTGCTCGGCGTAGTGTTCCCAGTCGGTGGCACAGTGAATGTAGGCGCCCGGCGCCATGCGGCTGGCCAGCAGCTCAACTAACGGTGGTTGAATTAAGCGCCGTTTATGGTGACGAGTTTTGGGCCACGGATCCGGAAAATAAATATGCACCCCGGCCAGACTTTGAGGGGCGAGCATATCGCGCAAGACCTCAACGGCATCGTGCTGAATAATGCGAATATTGGTTAGGCTCGAGGCTTCAATGCGTTTGAGTAAGGCGCCGACACCCGCGTTAAACACTTCGACACCTAAAAAATTATCATCTGGTCGGGCAAGCGCAATTTTTTCGGTGGTTTCGCCCATGCCAAAGCCAATTTCTAAAATCGTCGGCGCTTCGCGCTCGAAGGTCTCAGTCAAGTTCAACAGGCCGGGGCGGTAGGCCAGCGACCATTTGGTTAAAAAGGCGTCAATTGCCTCTTGTTGGCCTTGCGTAATATGGCTACGGCGGTTTACAAAACTACGAATATGGGTTGGGTGCATGCTTAGCCTCCGCCGACGGCGACGACGATTTCGAGGCGATCGCCGGCAGCGATTATCACCTGAGCATGTGTGCTTTTAGGTACGATTTCGCCATTGCGCTCGACCGCGATGCGTTTACCGACAAAACCAAGCTCGGTAACAAGTGCTTCAACAGATAGAGGGCCGGCTAAGGTTTTTGCCTGACCATTGAGTACGATTTCCATGCCGAGCATTGTAGTGGTTGCCGGCCCAGTCTGTCAGACTGTTTGGCAATGATCTCGTATAATCTGTTTCGACTGAGCGCCAGAGCGGGTGTAGTTCAATGGCAGAACGGCGGCTTCCCAAGCCTCAGGCGTGGGTTCGATTCCCATCACCCGCTCCAGTCCTAAGCTCATCAATTCAAGAGCGCCGTCACCACCCTACGCTAAAACTGCAGCGCCAAGCTTAGTGAATCCGCATGCCCGGCTGCGCACCCGATGAGGGGTCAAGCACGTAAATACCTGTGTCGACTTTGTCGTCAAAATGGCTGGCCGCCAACACCATGCCCTCAGAAATACCAAACTTCATCTTTCGAGGCGCTAAGTTGGCGACAACAACAGTCAGGCGCCCGATCAATTGCTCGGGCGTGTAGGCAGACTTAATCCCAGAAAACACGTTACGCAGGCGGCCTTCGCCTACATCAAGCGTTAGCCTTAATAGTTTGGTCGAACCTTCAACCTGTTCGCAGTTGACGATACGTGCCACGCGCAGATCGATTTTGACAAAATCATCGATCGTAATGGTGGGGGCGAGCGGCTCGCCGCCCGGGGCGACAGTGGCTTCACCTGAAACTTCAGTCCTATTGTTGGCTGAGGCTTGTGCAGCTGTCGGTTGCTGATGTTGTGCCGCTGTCGCTTGGTGAGCCGCTGCACCTTGCTTACCTGAGGCCGTCTGTTTGGACGCGCCAGCTTGCTTGGGCGCTGTATCCTGCGCTGGAATCTCAAAGAGTTCATCGAGCATCGTTGGCTCAACCCGTTGCATCAGATGTTTGAAAGGGTTGATCTGGGTGGGCAATACACCGGCGTCTGCCCAAACAAAATGATTGGTTTGGCCAAACAGTTCAGTGGCAACACGTTGCGACAAGGCGGGCAAGATCGGCGCCAACATGACAGATAGCGCTTTGAAACCCGCCAGCGCTGACGAGCAAATATGCTGCAAGGCGGTGCGTTGCGCGGGCTCGGCCGATGCCAAGGTTTTGGCTATCAGCCAAGGCTGGGCGGCGTCAAAGGCTTGATTGATTTGATCTGCATGCGCCATGATTTCGCGAATCGCTCGCCCGTATTCGCGTGCCTCAAGATCGGCACGAATGCGGTCTGCGGCTTGTGCCCAGTTGCTGCCCAACAAGGCAGCATCGTCAGGGTAGGCAAGCTGCCCATCAAAATATTTGCTAACGAAATTGGCGGCGCGGCTTGCAATATTGATGTATTTGCCAACCAAATCGCTATTGACGCGAGCGATGAAATCGTCAGGATTAAAGTCAATATCTTCAACGCGCGCGTTGAGCTTCGCTGCAATGTAGTAGCGCATCCACTCGGCGTTCATGCCAAGCGCAAGGTAGCGCAGGGGTGAGATCCCGGTGCCACGGCTTTTTGACATTTTTTCGCCGCTGACGGTAATAAACCCATGCACATTGAGTTGATCAGGCGTTTTGCGACCTGAAAATTGCAACGTTGCCGGCCAAAATAGAGCATGAAAGTACACAATATCTTTGCCGATAAAGTGCACTTGTTCGGTTGCGCCGTTTGGATCAAGTAGCGTGTCAAAATCGATGCCTATTTTGGCGCAATACGACTTGAGGGATGCAAGATAGCCAACCGGGGCGTCTAGCCAGACATAAAAATACTTACCTGGCGCATCGGGGATTTCGATCCCAAAGTAGGGCGCGTCGCGCGAGATGTCCCAGTCGGACAGCTTGCCTTCGCCGGCTTCACCGAGCCATTCCTTCATCTTGTTGGCGGCTTCGGACTGCAGATGGTTGTCGCCCTGGGTGTAGCGGCGCAGGAAACCTTCGCAGCGCGGGTCGGACAGCTTGAAGAAGTGGTGCTCGGAAGACTTGCGCACCGGTTCCGCGCCGGACACCGTTGAATAGGGATTTTTCAGTTCTGTCGGGCTGTAGGTGGCGCCGCAGACTTCGCAGGAATCGCCGTACTGGTCCTTGGCGCCGCATTTCGGGCATTCGCCCTTGATGAAACGGTCGGGCAGGAACATCGCCTTGACCGGGTCGTAGAACTGTTCGACCGGGCGTTTGGTGATCAGGCCGCCCTGTTCGAGCTTGCCGTAGATCTCTTCGCACAGTGCGCGGTTTTCCGGGGAGTGGGTCGAGTAGTAGTTATCGAAACCAACGGAGAAATTGTCGAAGTCGCGCTTGTGTTCCTTCCACACGCGTTCGATCAGTTGCTCCGGCGTCAGGCCTTCGGATTCGGCGCGCAGCATCACCGGCGTGCCGTGGGTGTCGTCGGCG
>CALCPT010000051.1 GCA_937897265.1 uncultured Alcaligenaceae bacterium | reverse complement strand
GTGCTGGTGGTGGTGGTGGTTGTGGTGGTGGTGGTAGTGGTGTTGGTGAGAGTTTGCATTCAGATTATCCGTGGTGCTGGCGACTTGCTTGCCTTGGCGATCAAGAAGGTGACATTCGGGCGAGTGAAGCCGTGCGGCGGCTGCAACAAACGAATCAACTGGCTCAACGAACTTCTGCCGCTTCCACATTGGTGATCAAAGCCGTTTCTTCGATATCCCCACCACGCGTAGCTCGCGCTGAGTTGACATCGATAGCAACCAACGCTTCGGTGTGATCAATGACGATCGAGCCACCAGAGGGTAATTCGACAGTGCGTGAATACGCCGTTTCGATCTGGTGTTCGATTTGAAAGCGCGAAAACAAGGGCACATCATCGCGATAGCGTTTAACGCGATCGACGTTATCAGGCATCACAACGCTCATGAAGGCGGTGGCTTGATCGGCGATATCGTCGGTATCGATTAGGATCTCGCCGATATCTGGCGAGAAATAATCACGAATGGCACGAATGACTAAGCTTGATTCAAGATAAATCAGAATCGGGGCTGGATTATCTTTGGCTGCGCCATCAATCGCCGTCCAAAGCTGCATGAGATACGACATATCCCATTGCAGTTCTTCGGCGTTACGACCAATGCCGGCGGTGCGGGCAATGATGCTCATGCCAGGTGGGATGGTCAGTTGATCCATCGCTTCGCGAAGTTCTTGACGCTCTTCACCTTCGACGCGGCGCGAAACACCGCCGCCACGTGGATTGTTTGGCATCAAAACAAGATAGCGACCAGCGAGCGAAATAAAGGTGGTGAGTGCCGCACCCTTATTGCCACGTTCTTCTTTTTCGACCTGAACGATCAGTTCTTGGCCTTCGCGCAACGCATCTTGAATGCGCGCGGTGCGTACATCAACACCTTCTTTAAAGTAACTGCGGGCGATTTCTTTGAACGGCAAAAAGCCGTGACGTTCTTCGCCGTAGCTCACGAAGCAGGCTTCGAGGCCGGGTTCAATACGGGTAATGACACCCTTATAGATGTTACCTTTACGTTGTTCACGACCGGCGATTTCAATGTCAAGGTCGATGAGCTTTTGCCCGTCGACGATGGCGACCCTAAGTTCTTCAGGGTGTGTTGCATTAAATAACATGCGCTTCATGGGATGTTTCTCCATTTAAATGGCGCGTCGGAAATCGACGCGCAGCCACGCGTTGCTGGCTGCGAAACACAGAAGTTGGCAAGAGTGTTCGCGCACCAACAACGGGCGCGCGAAGAGAAGGTCTTTAGACCGGCACGGCGCGCCAATAGGCGCGAGGTTCATTCAGCAGAAAGGTCAGAATCACAGTAGTGGTTGACAAAAAAAGGTGCTGAGAACATCAGGCGCGACGTAGAGTCAGGCGCCTGCTGCAGGGATACGACGGTTTCTTGCATGTGCTTCAGTATCGCGCGCGACGCGAGGGGCACACATTTTTAAGCGCGGGCGTAACGTTAAAACGTCGCAACGGCGTGCTTGAAATGCATCCCGGTCTAGCCGGCGACCAGCAACCCACAAGCGATCAGAAAGCAAGCGGTACAATGAAGTCCGCGATCCAGACGGAGACGCGACAACCTAATGCATCTCGACGCCAGAGGGCTTTCTCAACCCCTTTAAGGCTTCGCGGATTATATGCCGCTTTTAGCCATGCGCAAAGAATTCTCAGTATCTACACCGATTTCTGCCCCAAAACCCGCAGCAAACCTAGGCCTTGCGGTCCGAATGGTTGAAGTCACCGATGAGCACGACGGCCAGCGCCTCGATAACTTTTTGATGCGCTTGTGTAAAGGCGTGCCCAAAAGTCATATCTATAAAGCTGTCCGAGCGGGAGAAGTGCGTGTTAATAAAGGACGAGCTGCCCCCGAGACACGCGTCAACACCGGCGACATCGTGCGGGTGCCCCCCATGCGCCTGCCCACGCCCGAGCAAAAGCGGGCGGTTCCCGGGCTTGAGTTTCCGATCGTGTTTGAAGACGAAGGTCTGTTGGTCATCGATAAGCCCGCCGGTACCGCCGTACATGGCGGTAGCGGTGTGTCTTTTGGTGTGATTGAGGCGCTGCGCGCCGCCCGACCAGAGGCTCGCTTTTTAGAGCTCGCGCATCGACTTGACCGCGATACTTCGGGTTTATTGCTGATCGCCAAAAAAAGAAACGTTTTGCTCGCCCTGCACGAAATGTTTCGTCTGGGCGGCGGAAGCAAGCATTATTTAGCTCTAGTGGAGGGCGATTGGGTGAATGCGCGTCAGCATATCCGTCTGCCACTCGCCAAATGGACTACCCAAACAGGTGAGCGCCGGGTCAAGGTGCAGACTGAAGGGCAGGTTGCTCACACAATTGTGTCAGGTCTGAAGCGATTTAAGGGGTTTAGCCTGGTCGATGCTGAGCTGCGTACCGGCCGTACGCATCAAATACGGGTGCATTTAGCCTCAAGCGGGTTTCCTATCGTTGGCGACGACAAGTACGGACGCGACGAAAGCCAAGCACAGCTTAGCCAGCTTGGCTTTTCACGCATGTTTTTACACGCACACCGTTTTAATATGCCGCATCCGCTTACCCAAGAGCCCTTACAGTTAGTGGCGCCTTTGCCTGCGGCTTGCGAAAAACTTCTGCAACAATTGCAGCCTTTGCAATAAACCCGACACTTGGCACACTATGAATAAGTATTCTGTCATCGTCTTTGACTGGGACGGCACACTGATGGATTCAACCCACAGCATTGTGCAAGCGATTCAGGGTGCCTGTCGCGATCTTGAGTTAAAGGTGCCTACCGCCGCGCAGGCTGCTTGGGTGATTGGTTTGTCGCTTGAGCCGGCGTTGCGTCGCGCAGTACCTGACCTGACTAAATCCATGGAGCCTCTATTTTTAGAGCGCTATCGCCATCATTATTTAGGCAAGGATAAAGAACTTAAGTTATTTGACGGTATCCCTGAGTTATTGAGTGATTTGAAGGCAACCGGTACCACGCTTGCTGTTGCGACCGGAAAAAGTCGGGTAGGGTTGAACCGGGCTTTAACCGCCACCTCGCTGCACAGTACCTTTCAAGCCAGTCGCACCGCCGATGAAACGTTTGGCAAGCCTCATCCGGGGATGTTGCTCGAACTCATGGACGAGTTGATGGTTGAGCCTGAGCAGGTGGTGATGATTGGAGACACCTCACATGACTTACAAATGGCGGCCAATGCTGGTGTGCATGGGGTAGGTGTGGCCTACGGCGGCGCACACCCCGCTGACGAGCTGCGCGTCTGCCCAAACCAGGGCGTTGTCGAACACGTTGACGATTTGCGCCAATGGCTGTTTGAGCGGCTAGCCTGAGACAACACTCAGAGGCTGACCGATGCCACCTGCTGCAATTTAGCGCCCGTGCAAGGTTATCGTTGGCAAAAACGTTGGTGTTGGTTATTCTAAATCGGTGATTATGTCTTTAGATTATTTTTAGCGGTGCTGACCTTTTGTTGGTGTAATCACAACTTGTTCGATTCGCTTTTGCGATTGCATCGAATTTAGCCCTTCAAACTTTCAAACTTGAGCGCCAGATGCCTAATTACCGTGCCCCCCATATTCATAGCTCTGAGATCACCCCTGAACATGTTTGGCAAAGTCGCCGCCATTGGATGAAGGCTGCGGGCGCTTCTCTGTTGACGAGCGCGGCGGGTGGGTGGCCCTCGATCGGTGGTGCCGCGACATTGCCAAGCCTTGACGCGTCGGTCTCAAAACAGTTTTTCACCATGGAACCCCGCACACCTGAAAAAGATGCGGCGTCTTACAATAATTTTT
>CALCPT010000050.1 GCA_937897265.1 uncultured Alcaligenaceae bacterium | reverse complement strand
CGCTAGAAGTTCGATCAGCAATTTTATATGCAACCGTAATTATTGTTCTTGTGTTTTTGCCTTTGTTTGCACTCCCGGGTATGGAAGGACGTTTATTTGTTCCCCTTGGCATTGCATTTATTGTGTCCACGCTTGCATCGTTGGTGGTGTCAGTCACGGTTACGCCTGTACTTTCCTACTACTTACTGCCTAGTATGAAAAATTTGAATCATGGCGACACCAGATTGCTTGCTTGGTTGAAAAAGAAGTATTACTTTTGGTTGCAGGGTGTGCTCAATTATCCTAGGTCGGCAATTATTGTGGGTGCCGTAGCCGTATTGTCATCGATGGTTGCTTTACCCTTTTTTTCAAAGACATTTTTGCCGCCCTTTAATGAAGGCACTTTGCTGGTTGGTTTGCGTCTTAATCCAGGAGTGACTTTGGCAGAGAGCTCCTCTCTCGCTCGAAAGGCTGAAACGCTCGTTAAACAAGTTCCGGAGGTCATTCACGTAGGCCGTCGAAGCGGTCGCGCTGAACTGGACGAACACGCTGAAGGAGTGCATGTAAGCGAGTTGGATATTGGTTTGAAGCCGGCTGGCGAACTGACTCGTTCAATGGGAGAAATATCTGCAGATATTCGATCTAAGCTGATCAATTTGCCGGCAGCTATATCTGTGGGGCAGCCAATTTCTCATCGAATTGATCATATGCTTTCGGGAGTACGGTCTCAAATTGCAATCAAGATTTTTGGCGATGATCTGGATACTTTGCGGGGACAGGCCGATTTGTTGCGATCAAAGTTAAGTAGCATATCAGGCATGACAGATCTTGAAATTGAAAAACAAGTTTTGTCACCACAAATTAAGATCAGAATTGACTATGCCGCAGCAGCACAATACGGTTTGTCTACACCTCAGGTTTTAAGCACTCTTCAAAGCCTGATTGAAGGTGAGAAGTTGGCTCAAATCGTAGAGGGGAGTAGAAGCTTTGCTCTGGTTTTGCGACTTCCAGAGTCGTCTCGCTCTTTCGATGGACTTGGAAAAATTCTTATCGAAACACCAAATGGAAGAATCCCCCTAAATAAAATCGCGACGATTGAGGATGGTGACGGCCCCAATCAGATCAGTCGAGATGATGGAAAGCGACGAATTGTTCTTTCTGCTAACGCGCAAGGACGTGCTCTTTCAGACATTATTGAGGATGTTCGAAAGGTCGTCGCTGAATCCAAGCTCCCCGAAGGCTATTTCATAACGTTGGGTGGACAGTTTCAAGCACAGGAAGAGTCATCCCGCTTAGTTGGCTTGCTATCGCTTGTTTCATTAACCCTAATGTTTCTTGTTCTTTATAGCCGCTATCAATCCGTCACGTTATCAGTGCTAATCATGTCGAATATCCCACTCGCTCTTGTAGGTGCGGTCTTGGGTCTTTGGATTTCAGGGCAACCAATGTCAATCGCCGCTCTGATCGGCTTCATTACACTGGCCGGAATCTCTGTGCGTAACGGCATTTTAAAAGTCAGTCATTACATTAATCTAATGCGAGTTGAAGGAGAAAACTTTGATCATAAGATGATTTTGCGCGGGTCGATGGAACGTTTATCGCCTGTGTTGATGACTGCCCTGGTGACTGCCTTTGCGCTTGCCCCTCTACTTTTTGAAGCAGAGCGTCCGGGGACAGAAATATTGCATCCTGTTGCGGTAGTAATTTTTTCGGGATTAATTAGTTCTACTTTATTGGATACCTTTTTAACCCCCGTTATGTTTTGGATGTTTGGTCGTAAAGATTCTGAGCGTTTGATGTTGAGCAAAGATGTTGAAGCACTTTAATTTTTTTCAATAAAAGGAAAGCAAATGAAGCTTATACAATTATTTACTTTTTTGGTGATGAGTTTTTCAGGAATTGTTTATGCCGCTAGTGGGCATGATTTAAAACCTGTATATGGTGGTGCAGTAGCAGAAGTCAAAGATATCACCTTTGAGTTTGTTGCAACAGCAGATTCTTTGTTGCTGTATCTCAGCGATCACGGCAAACCCGTTGACATTTCACGTTCGACAGCCAAGGCGACTATCCTGCAAGGTGCTGAGAAGCAGGAGGTGGAGTTAAAAACGGCTGGGCTTAGGTTTGAGGCTACAGGCTCTTTCAAGATTGCGAATGCAAAGGTTGTAGTGACAGTGTCTCAACCGGGCAAAGCGCCCGTCAATGTTCGTTTTACTTTGAAGTAACTGATGATTAGCGCCTGCCGATACGTAACTGTGTAGGCAGGCATTTTAAGAAATTTAAATCTAAATCGTTTCTGTCAGTTGTTAATCCGTAGCAAACGCAAGCCGTTGCCAACCACCAACAGGCTGGCTCCCATGTCGGCGAAGACGGCCATCCACATGGTCGCCGTGCCAAACACTGCCATCACCAGGAACACACTCTTGATGCCGAGCGCCAAACTGATGTTTTGCCAGAGGATCGCATGTGTGCGTTTCGACAGCCGCACGGTTTCCGCGACCCGCTTCAGATCAACTTGCGCCCCACCAGGCCTGAGATTCGGCGCAGCAGCCACTTCGGCGTGGCGCGGCCGGCCACCGTGGTGGCGCGGTTGATCCAGCCCGGCACCGTGATCACCTCGCATGACGTCGTGCTGGCGCAGAAGCTCAGATCGGAAGAGCAC
>CALCPT010000049.1 GCA_937897265.1 uncultured Alcaligenaceae bacterium | reverse complement strand
AAAGCTCGTCAACACTTGCCCGCAAGTACACCACGATGCCCCGTGCGCGTAGCGAGGCGCGATTTTGCTCGGACAGGACCGCGCCACCGCCGGTTGCCAGGACAATATTCTGTCGAATCGTGCAGTCTTCGAGGACCTGGCATTCACGCTTGCGAAAGCCCGCTTCGCCCTCAATTTCAAAAATAGTCGGGATCCGCACACCGCAGCGCGCTTCGAGCTCGTGGTCGAGATCAAGAAACTCGCGGTGTAACGCTTTTGCCAGACTTTTGCCGATCGTGGTTTTGCCAGCGCCCATCATCCCAACTAAAAAGACTGGGGTTTGGTTTGCCCAGGCACTCTGAGGCGCAGGTAATTCCTGCGCTGCGCCGCTAGGGGTTTGGCCGCAGCTGTCGTGGGGGTCGGGGGTCAACGCGTTATTCATAGCGTAATTATCCCATTGACGGGCATACAGCCCAAAATCACTCGGGCAAAACGTCCCAAAACCATTAAAATGGTAAGCAATGAGCAAATATACCGACCAGCGCGACAACGACGAACCTCAAGAGCCCAAACGGCGCGGCTCTTGGATCATTGGGTTTTTTCTTAAACTGGCGATTTTGTCGGCAGGCTTAGCCCTGTGCGGCGCCTTACTGTTTGGCATGGCTCTTGCATTGGCATGGCCCAATGTGCCAGAACTCACGGCCATGACCGACTACCGCCCGCGGGTGCCCTTGCGCATCTTCACCGCCGACAAAGTCATGATCGGCGAATTCGGTGAAGAACGCCGCAACGTTCTGCGCTTTAACGAAATCCCCGATGTCATGAAATCGGCCGTTCTGTCGGCCGAAGACGACCGTTTTTATCAACACGGCGGCGTCGACTGGGTTGGGGTGGTCCGTGCAGGGCTGACCAATCTGATTTCAATGCAAAAAACGCAGGGCGCCAGCACGATCACCATGCAGGTTGCCCGAAATTTTTATCTCTCGTCCGAAAAAACTTACTCACGTAAGTTCTACGAGCTGCTGTTGACGTTCAAAATTGAAGCCAACCTAAGCAAAGACCAAATTCTTGAGCTTTACCTCAATCAGATTTATTTAGGTAACCGGGCCTATGGGTTTGCTGCAGCCTCACGCACCTACTTGGGTAAGTCACTGTCTGAGATCACGCCGGCAGACGCTGCGCTACTCGCTGGTATCCCGAAAGCGCCCTCGCGTTTTAACCCGATCGCTAACAAGCCACGCGCGGTGCTGCGCCAGCGTTACGTGTTGGGCCGTATGCATTCGCTGGGCTATCTCACTGATGCCGAATACAAAAAGGCCTTAGATCAGCCCGTCATCATCAAATCGGCCGAGGGCACGCCCGCTGGTGGCTTCTCAGTACACGGCGAATACGTCTCTGAGCTCGCACGACAGTTAATGATTAGCGTCTATCCCGATAACGTTTACTCACGCGGCTTAAATGTCTACACCACGATCCAGTCAAAAGATCAGCAGTGGGCCTACGAGTCACTGCGCGAAGGTGTGCTCGATTACACCCGCCGTGCGCCTTACCCTGGCCCCGAGGCACAGTTGAACATGCCCGCCGGAATCGAGAATGATCCGGTCAAACTCGATGAGTTTCTGGATGGCGTCTTCGACAAACACCCCGATCGCACAGAAATGCTGATTGGTGTGGTGCTGTCGGTCAAGCCTGACGAAGTGCGCGTGGCACGCAGCTCGACGGACATCATCAGCATCAAGGACAAAAAAGCGCTGGGTGTGATTGCACGTGCGCTGAACCCCAAAGCACCGGTCGAGCAGCGCCTGCATCAGGCCATTTTTGTTGCCGAAATAATATTTGACGAGCGCGCTGTTGAGACCGGCGCGCATCGAGAGTTCGGACAGCGACAAATCGATGGTGTCGCCATCCCGCATGATCTGGCTTGCCGCCTCTATCAACTGGTCGCGGGCATTTCCGCTTTCCGGTGCGTCGCTAATCAACTTTGGTCCACTGCTGGCCATATGCTCCCCATTGCCTCCCTGACGTAGCGTCACTTATAAGCAGGTTCATCCCACCATGGGAAGAAGTCAGGCATATCTGCGGAAACTTTATCGGGATAAACAGGTGCGCGCTTTTCAAGGAAGCTTGATATGCCTTCCTTTGCGTCGCCTGAACGTGACCGGCGGTAAATCGCGCGGCTGTCAATTTGATGCGCGGCCATGGGATGTTCGGCAGCAGACAGCCGCCACAACATCGCCCGTGTGAGTGCAATCGACACTGGCGCCGTGTTGTCGGCGATTTCGCGTGCCAATGCCCGCGCGGCGTCCATCAAGTCTGCAGGCGCGTGAATGGATCGCACCAAGCCGCCCTGTAGTGCTTCGTCTGCGTTGAAAACCCGGCCCGTCATGCACCATTCCAGCGACTGTTGCATGCCCACCAGCCGCGGCAAGAACCAGCTTGAGGCAGCCTCTGGCACAATCCCGCGGCGCGCAAAAACAAAGCCAAAGCGCGCCGTGTCACTGGCCAACCGGAAGTCCATGGGCAGTTGCATAGTCGCGCCAATGCCCACGGCAGCGCCGTTGATCGCGCCAATGACAGGCTTTTTGCATTGGAAAATCCGCAGCGTTAACCGGCCACCGGAATCGCGTACACGTTCATCGGAAAGCGTTTCAACTTCGGACCGGCTCGCGAACACGTCGCCGCCACCCTCGGGTGTCAAATCAGCCCCTGCACAAAATGCACGGTCACCCGAACCCGTTACGATGACGGCGCGCACCGCATCATCCGCATCCACCAAATCAAATGCCGCACACATTTCGCGCATCATCACATTTGTAAACGCATTCATCTTTTCAGGACGATGCATCGTGATGGTCGCAATGCCATCTGCGACATCATAAAGGATTTGGGTGAACGCGGTCATGCGATCAACGCGGTGCCATACGGATGGCGCCGTCGATGCGGACGTCTTCGCCGTTGAAATATCCGCATTCGATCATGGTCATCGCAACCTGCGCGAACTCGTGCGGATGGCCGAGGCGTTTCGGGAATGGAACCGACGCAGCAAGCGCATCCTTAACCGCCTGCGGCGCGCCGTTCATCAATGGCGTGTTAAAGATGCCTGGCAAGATCGTATTAACGCGAATGCCTTCGCTCATCAGGTCGCGTGCGATTGGCAAGGTCATGCCGACAACGCCGCCCTT